>NZ_JANDMF010000023.1:0-84025 GCF_031626875.1 Clostridium sp. SHJSY1 | reverse complement strand
TGGGTTGCATGGTTTATATGTAACCCATGCATAAAATAAGTAAAGTCAAGCCGTGTACAAGCGTGTACACGAGATATATGAAAGAGGTGAAAAAAATGGGGTTAAAGCAGTAGACAAAAAGATAATAGTTATAGTAAAGCTCTATGGGGTCATAGAACATCTATGATATGGAAAAGAAAGAGTATATAACTATAAAAATATCTAAGGGGGCAAATGCAATGTTAAATAGTAAAAAATATAAAAGATTTCAAACAATTAATTTTAAGGAAAGAACTTGGCCAAATAAAATCATAACAAAGGCACCAATTTGGTGTTCAGTAGATTTAAGAGATGGGAATCAAGCTCTTATAAATCCAATGACAGTAGAAGAAAAGAAAGACATGTTTAAACTTTTAGTAGAACTTGGTTTTAAAGAAATAGAAATAGGGTTTCCATCGGCATCACAAATAGAATTTGATTTTTTAAGAACACTAGTGGATGAAAATTTAATTCCAGATGATGTTGCAGTGCAAGTATTAACACAAGCTAGGCCGCATCTTATAGAAAGAACATTTGAATCTTTAGAAGGAATAAAAAAAGCTGTAGTTCATATTTATAATTCAACATCTATCCTTCAAAGGGATGTAGTATTTAATATGAGTAAAGAAGAAATAAAAAATATAGCTGTGGAAGGAACAGCACTTGTAAAAGAGTATGCAAAAGATTTTAAGGGAGAACTTTCTCTTGAATACTCTCCAGAAAGTTTTACGGGAACAGAGGTAGAATATGCTTTAGAAATATGTGAGGCTGTTCTTGATATATGGGGAGCAACAAAAGAAAATAAAGTTATTATAAACCTTCCATCTACAGTAGAAATTGATACTCCTAATATTTTTGCAGATCAAATTGAATGGATGAGTACAAATTTTAAAGATAGAGAAAGAATTATTTTGAGTGTACATCCACATAATGATAGAGGAACAGGAGTTGCAGCAGCTGAACTTGCTCTTTTGGCTGGAGCTGATAGGGTTGAAGGGACATTGTTTGGTAATGGAGAAAGAACTGGAAATGTAGATATATTAAATATTTCATATAATATGTTTGCTCAAGGTGTTGACCCAGAACTTAATCTTGAGGATATACAAAAAATTATTGATGTTTATGAAAGATGTTGTAAAATTCCAGTGCATATAAGACATCCATATGCTGGTGAGTTGGTCTTTACTGCTTTTTCTGGATCACATCAAGATGCTATTAATAAAGGAATGGTTAAATATAGAGAAAGAGAGGGGCAGTATTGGGAAGTTCCATATTTGCCAATAGATCCTAGTGATTTGGGAAGAGAATATGAAGCATTAGTTAGGATTAATAGTCAATCTGGTAAAGGAGGAATAGCCTTTGTAATGGATAGATATTATGGATATAAGATGCCTAAAGCTATGCATAAGGAATTTGCAGATGTTATTCAAAAGATTTCAGAAACTAAGGGAGAAGTTGCGCCACAAATTATTATGGATAAGTTTACTGATGAGTACTTAGAAAAACAAGAGCCATTCAGACTTATTAAATTTATGATTAAAGATTTACATGATGATGATACAAATATTGATACAAAAGTTGCAGTTAGATTCACTTATAAAGGAGAAGAAAAGGTTATTGAAGGATTAGGAAATGGACCAATAGACTCGTTGAAAAATGCATTACATGATGCTAATATAGTAAATATTCATATAAATGATTATGCTGAACATTCTCTTGGAAAGGGATCTGAAGCAAAGGCAGCAGCCTATGTAAACATGAATTTGTATGATAAAGGGCCATCTACTTTTGGAGTAGGTGTAGATAGCAATATAACAGTTGCATCAATAAAGGCTGTATTTAGTGGATTAAATAGATTATATAAGTAAAGTTAATAAAAGAGTATGTTTGAATAAATTTCATACCATACTCTTTATTTTATGATTTTTACCAACTTCCGGAAGAACCACCACCGCCAGAAGAACCACCACCAAAACCGCCAAAGCCACCATCACCAGAGGAACCACCAAAACCACCACCACCAGAAGAACCTCCAGGACCATTTCTATTATTAAAACTATTTATAAATAAAATTTGTAATAAGAAATGGGATACTCTTCCTCTATTCAAAAGTAAATCCATAAAGAATAAACCAAGTAGTACTATAAGACCTATTTCCATGCCTTTAGAACTTTGAGTATTTTCTTTAGGTAATGAAATGTTTAGTGATTTATCTAATGATGTATTATATTCTTTAGCAATATAATCACAGAATGTACTATAACTTTCGGTAAGTCCTTTACCATAATCACCTTTTACAAAATTAGGTTTAGCGATAGAATCCATAACTCGGCTAGTAAGCACATCAGGAACTGCTCCTTCAAGACCTCGACCAACTTCAACTCTCCAAGCTCTATCTTTCAATGCTACAAGTATTAAGAATCCATTATCTTTTTCTTTTTGTCCTATACCCCAGGATCTAAAAAGACCATTAGCATAAGATTCAATTGGAATATTATTTGTTGAATTTATTATAACAATAACAGCTTGAGCACCTGTTTTATCTTCTAGTTCTTTACCTATAGAAATAACACTCTTACTATCTGAATCAGATATAATATTAGTATAATCATTAATGTATTTATAGTTAGTAGGTGAAGGATACGTTTCAGCTGCAAAAACAGAAGGTGGTAACAAGAAAATTAATATTAAAAGAGAAGATAAAAATATTTTTATAAATTTATTTTTTATTCTCATTTTTGATTAGAAAAATCCACAGAAGGCACTTCTTTTGAACCTTCACTAGCCTTATAAAGTGATTTTTCTCCAAAGCCAAACAAGGAAGCTATTATGTTATTTGGAAATCTTCTCCTTTTAGTGTTATATTGAGTTACAGCTGTATTATAGTCTTGACGAGATATTGCTATTCTATTTTCTGTGCCTTCTAATTCAACTGTTAAATCTCTAAAATTTTGATTGGACTTTAATTCAGGATAATTTTCAACAACCACTAATAATCTAGATAATGCACCAGATAATTCGCTATCTGCATTTGCCTGATCAGATACGTTTGTAGCACCAGCAAGCTTACTTCTAGCATTGGCTATATCAGTAAAGATATTTTTTTCTTGGGAAGCATATCCTTTTACTGTGTTAACTAGATTAGGGATTAAATCAGACCTTCTTTGAAGTTGAGTATCAATATTTGATTCAGCTGTTGAAACTTTTTGTTCAAGAGTAACTAAACTATTATACATGCCTATAGTTGGAATTATTAATAAAAGAATTACGATAACAACTATTAGTAAGGCTTTAAAATTCTTTTTCATATTAGAAAACCTCCTTTATAAACTTATATTAGTATATGTAGAAATATAAAGATTATTATTTGAGTTTTACATATATTAACATTAGAGGTTAGTAAAAGAGTTAGTATACTATTTTAAATTTTTTTTCATCTTTAACTAAAGGAAGTTTTTTTGCGGAAAAATCAGTAACTTTAATAAACATATTTCCTTTTTTAATTACAGATAAAAACTTCTGTAAATTTTCTTCTTCACCTTGAACCTCTAGTTCTACCATACCGTTCGCCATATTTCTTACAAATCCAGTTAAAGAATATTTTAGAGCATTTGTTTGAGCATAAAATCTAAATCCTACTCCTTGAACTCGACCATCTAAGACTAAAAAATATCTTAACATACACACTCCTCCGATAAAAAATATAAATTAATTATAGCATATATACTATGTTGCAATTTTCAATTTATAATACACATAGTCATAAATACGCTTGATATCCTTTAGAGTTTTTTGAATAATATTAGTAATAAAGAGGATATATAAGCATATATCATATACATATAAATATTTTGAAAATTCAAAATATTGTGTTATAATAATCAGGTAATATATGAGAATGGTGGTGAAATTATGCAAAGAAGTTTGGTTTTAATTAAGCCAGATGGTGTTGAACGAAATATAATTGGAAAGGTAATTAACTTCTATGAGGAAGATGGATTAAAAATAGTTGCCTTGAAGATGGAATGGGCTACTGAGGAAATTGCAATGAAACATTATGAGCAACATAAAGGTAAATTTTTTTACCAGGAGCTAATTGAATATATTACAAGAAGCCCACTATGCGCTCTAATTGTTGAGGGAGAAGAGGCTATAGAGAAAGTTAGAAAAATTAATGGTTCAACTAATCCTATAAAAGCTGAAAAAGGTACAATAAGAAATCTGTATGCAAAAAGTGTTACAGAAAATTGTGTGCATGCTTCAGATTCAGTAGAGAGTGCTGAAAGAGAAATTTCAATTTGGTTTAATAATAAATAAAGATAAAAGAGACATCACTCAAATAATTGGATGTCTCTTTTATATTAATCTATTAAAGGGGTTATAGATCTTCACAATGAAGAAATTAATTTATAATTTTAGTAACTTCCAATTTTAACCCATTTATCATTATAAAGTTTTAGAACATCATTAGGTAGATTTCTATAAATTTCACAATTAGATAAAGTTTCATCATCAGGATAGCGTTCTTTTATATCATCATCTAACATTTCATATGCTTTCCAGTTAGGAGTGTAATATCCTATATAATCTACATTTTGCTTAGAATTATCTGGATCTGTTAAAAAGTTTATAAAGGCTTCGGCGCCTTCTTTATTTTTACTACCCTTAGGGATTACCATTCCATCAAACCATTTATTAGATCCTTCCTTAGGTACTACATACTTAAGTTTAGGATTTTGCTCCATTATATAATTAGCATCACCAGACCATACAGCAGCAAGAGATGCTTCATCTTGAATCATGCAATCTTTAACTTGGTCTACAAACCAAGCTTTTACTATTGGTTTTTGGTCTATTAAAAGGTTAGCAGCTTCATCTAATTCCTTTGAATCAGTTGAATTCATAGAATAACCAAGTCGTTTTAAAGCTATTGACATAGTCTCTCTTACTGAATCAAACATTACTATATCTTTGTTGTATTTTTTGTTCCAAAGGATATTCCATGATGTAACTGGTTCTTTAACTACTTCAGGATTATAAATAATGCCTATAGTACCCCACATATAAGGTACAGAATACTTATTATCAGGATCAAATACTAAGTTTTTAAATTTGTCATCTATATACTTATAGTTGGGAATATTATCAAAATTAAGTTCTTCAACCATACCTTCGGAAATCATTTTTTCTATTGTGTAATCTGAAGGAAATACTAAATCATAGTTATTACTACCAGACTTCAATTTAGAATACATCTTTTCATTAGTGTCATAAGTAGAATACTGAACTTTATATCCAGTTTCTTCTTCAAATTTACTTATTAAATTTTCATCTATGTAATCACCACAGTTAAAAACGTTAATTACTTTATTATCACTTTCTTTAGTTTGGCAACCAGTAAACATAGAAGAAACTAATAAAGTACTTAAAGATAAAGCTATAATTCTATTAAATATTTTCAATGTTTTTACCTCCTGAAGATTGCTTTTTATTAACTATAAGTAATAGAATTAACACTACTATAAACATAAGGGTTGATAATGCATTTATTTCAGGTTTAATTCCACGTTTAGCCATTGAATATATTTCTATTGATAGATTAGTTACACCAGGACCTGTAGTAAAGAATGAGATAACAAAATCATCTATAGACATAGTAAATGCCATCAAAAAACCAGAGAAGATGCCAGGTTTAATTTGAGGAATTATAATTTTTCTCATAGCATATAGTGGTGTAGCTCCAAGGTCCAATGCGGCTTCAGTAGTATTTTGGGGAAGTTGTTTTAACTTTGGCAAAATAGATAATATTACATAAGGTAAACTAAAGGTAATATGTGCAAGTAACATTGTCATAAATCCAAAATCCATTTTAAAGAAAATAAATAGAGACATTAATGCAATACCAGTAACAATATCAGGGTTTAGAACAGGTAAATGATTTACATTAAGTAAAAGTTGTTTTCCTGTTCCTTTTTTCATATTATGAATACCTATAGCGGTAATAGTTCCAAGTATAGTAGAGATTATTGAAGCTAGGAGAGCTATAAGTAATGTATAGTATAAAGCTCTCATTATTGTAGCATCTTGAAAAAGCTGGCCATACCATTTAAATGTGAAGCCATTCCATTTAGCCATAGACTTTGAGTCATTGAATGAAAAAATCATTAAAGTGATTATAGGAGTATATAGGAATATAAAAATAACAATTAAATAAAATCTCTTTAGAAAATTCTCTAATCTACTTACCAAAGTCCAACACTCCCTTCCTTATCTGTACTATCAAATTTATTCATTAAGGTCATTGATATTAATATTACAATCATCATAAGTATTGAAATAGCAGAACCTAAATTCCAATCACTTAAAGTTGTAAATTGTTGTTCTATTAAGTTACCAAGTAACATATATTGTCCACCACCAAGTAAGCTTGATATAACAAAGGTAGAAACGGCTGGCATAAATACCATAGTTATACCTGAAATTACTCCAGGAAAGCTTAATGGAAAGATAATCTTTCTAAAAATAATCTTTCTATTTGCACCAAGATCACTTGCAGCGTTTATTAAGCTTTGATCCATTTTTGTTAGTACTGTATATATTGGTAAGATCATAAAAGGAATAAAGTTATATATCATTCCAAGTAGCACAGCACCATCATTGTATAAAAATGATATAGGAGCTATATTTAAGCTTTCCAGTATATTATTAATTACTCCGTTTTTACCTAGGATTGGAAGCCATGCATAAGTTCTTAACAAGAAATTCATCCACATCGGTACAATGAATAACATAATTAGAAGGTTTCTTCTTGATGCTTTCATTCTAGAAATAATATAGGCAACTGGATATCCCAAAATTAGACAAGCTAAAGTTGAAATTAGAGCTAATTTAATTGAACGATAAAATATTTTCCCATATTGAGGATTTAGTAATCTTGAGTAGTTATCTAAGGAAAAAATATAATTTCCATTAGAGTTTTCTGTTAAGCTAAAAAATAAAACTATTAATAAAGGGATAATAATAAATAGAGAACACCAAAAAATATATGGATAAGTTGCTATAGATCTTTTTTTCTTATTCATATTAGTAAGCCTTCCTCATTATATGGATGTCTTCAGGAGTAATAACTAGTCCTATTTTTGAATTTACATCATAAAATTTTGTGTTGTGGATGATAAATTCTCTATTATTTTCCTCTACAATCATTTCATAATGAACCCCTTTAAATGTTACAGATTTAACTGTACCTTTAAGCATGCCTTCATCAATTGAAACTATTTTTATATCCTCTGGTCTAATAACTACATCAATATTTTCTTTAAGATTAAATCCTTTATCTACACATTCAAACTCTCTACCACAGAAAATTACTTTGAAGTCTTCAATCATAGTACCATCTAAAATATTACTTTCACCTATAAAGTCAGCAACAAATGCATTAGAAGGTTCATTGTAAATATCTTCAGGAGAACCTTTTTGCTGAATTATACCTTTATTCATAACAACAATAGTATCAGACATAGTCAAGGCTTCCTCTTGGTCATGTGTTACAAAAATAAACGTAATTCCAAGTCTTTGTTGAATTTTTTTTAGTTCAAGCTGCATTTCTTTCCTAAGTTTTAAATCCAAAGCACCAAGAGGTTCATCTAAGAGAAGTACTTCTGGTTCATTTACAAGGGCTCTAGCTATAGCAACTCTTTGTTGTTGACCACCACTTAAGGATTCGATATTTCTTTTTTCAAAGCCAGATAAAGAAACCATAGTAAGCATTTCTTTTACTTTTTTATCTATTTCTTCTTTAGGGAGTTTTTTTATTTTTAACCCAAATGCTATATTCTCATAAACATTCATATGTGGAAATAGAGCATATTTTTGAAAAATGGTGTTTACTGGTCTTTCATTAGGGGGCACATTTGAAATATTCTTGCCATTAAATAAAATATCTCCAGAGTCTGAAGTTTCAAACCCAGCTATTAATCTGAGTGTTGTTGTTTTGCCACATCCTGATGGGCCAAGTAAGGTTAAGAATTCATTACTTTTAATATTTAATGATAGATCATTAAGTACCGTATTATTTCCATAGTTTTTAGTAATACCTTTTAATTCAATTATGTTTTTATCCATCATAAACACCTCTTTCTAAAATATTTAAAAGGATGGAGGAGTACTAATCCAAATTACTTTTGCTTGAGTCTTTCCGCAATTAGAGATGTAGTGACTCTCTCTTGGTTTGAAATAGAAACTTTCTCCTTTTTTTACTTTATATTTTTTATTTCCTAAATGTAAAAATATACTTCCAGATAAAACATACCCAAATTCTTCACCTTCATGAGGTTCTTCCATAGCATATCTTCCACCAGATTCTAATGTTATCATTATTGGCTCCATTATATTTTTTTGTGCATTTGGAACTAACCACATTAGATTATACTTTAATTCACTATCTTCTGTTTCGAACATATCTTCATTACGAAATGTAACTCTTTCTTCTTCTGTTTCACTAAAGAATTCTTGTAAGTTTGTACCTAAGATTTCAAGTATATCCACTAAAGTTGCAATAGAAGGAGATGTTAAATCATTTTCAAGTTGAGATATAAATCCCTTTGAAAGTTCACATCTATTTGCAAGTTCTTCTTGAGTAAGTTGTTTTTCGATTCTAAGTCTTCGAATCTTTTTTCCTATTTGCATATTTTCACCTACTATAAAAAATAACTTTTACTAAACTATATGTTTAAAATTACTAAACAAACATACATATTATATTAACTTTATTAAATAAAATCAAGATTTTTATAAAAAAAATTTTAAAGATAAGTTTTGGCCTAGTAAAGGATTTGAACTTATCTGAAAAAAAAGTTTACTTATTTAAATTATTATGTTTACTAATACTAAGATAAAAATATAAGTTCAATAAAGTTTGAATTTTTATGAAAATAAGTGGAGATAAGATTCAAAGCTATTGATAATAGTACGTAAATATGAGATATTTAATAATAAAGAAAAAAATTAGGTGGTAGTTATGGCAAATATTAATGGTAGTTATAGAAGAAATGGAAAGAATATTTATATTAAACAGCCTGATTATAAAGACTTTGTTTTTATTTCAAGGTTATGGTCAGATGAAGAAACTATGAAAGACATTGGTGGAACATTTAAATTTCCAGAAGAAAAATGGGAGATGTTTTACAAGAAGATGGTATACCCTACTGATGGGAAAAATTTCTATTGCCTAGTTTATACAATACGAGATAAGGCAATAGGTGAAGTTAGTTTTCATGGATATGATTCTGTAACTAGAATAGCAAGGTTTAATTTAAAGATACATCATAGATATAGAAATAAAGGATATGGAGAAGAAGCTCTTAAACTTTTGTTAGAGTATTATTTTTTAGAGTTTGGTGGAGAAATTTTAATGGATAATATACCAACTGAGAATGCTGTTAGAATAGCTAAAAAACTAGGGTTTCAGGAAGTTGGACAATATAAGGACGGAACACAAATGAAAGTAACAAAAGAAGAATTTCTAGAAAACAAGGCGGATAATCAAAAGGATATAGGAGTACTTATGTATGATGGAATGAACATGCTAGATTATGGAATAGTAAGTGATGTATTAGAAATGGCAAATGATATTAAAGGGAAAAAAATATTTAATGTTATAGGTATAGCTTTTAAAAATACAATTGAATTTCAAAATGGAATTACAATCAATACAGAGATAATAGATTTAGAAAGTTATAAACCAGATATATTAATAATACCAGGAGGAAAATTTGTAGATAGTCATGTTCAAGATAAAGAAGCAATTAAATTTATTATGATGAATTTAAATCATTGTGACTATATTTGTACCGTGGGAGAGGGTATAAGGTTTCTTGTAAGATGTAGAGCTTTAGAAGGAATTAGAATACCAAGGCTTCAAAGTTACATTGAAGGGTTAGCAGAAGAAAGAATAGTAGATAAGAATTTTATAGATAATGGTAAAGTGATTTTAAGTGCAAATGCTATTGGAACTTTAGAAATGATTTTATCACTGGTAGAAAAAGTTGGAGGAAGGAAACTTTCGGAAAAGTTAGAAAAAGGACTTGGAATGATTGAAAAGGACTTTATAAAAGAAATTTAATATTGTAAAATGGTAATGTAAACTATTATTTTTTCATATACCGTTTTGGAGGGGTTACTAATGAATTGCAAAAAGACAACTGTATTAGGATTTACTATACTGTTTATTCTATCATTAGGTGTACTTATTACATCGTATATGTTTGTTGGTTCTGGATCTAAGGAGAAAAAGTCTGCAAAGGAATTTTTACAATTACTTTCTTCAAATGATATTATAATTATGGGAAAAGAAAATGATAAATATAAATCAACTAAAAAGAGTGATCCGGCTAAAAATGAAGAATACTACAGTGTTGTTTCTGGAGAATATGCAATAGATGTAGATGCCAAGTACAATGTGATTGGATTTATAAATAAGCAAAGCAAGGCTTATGATATTAAAGTTACAGAGGATGAAGCTAAAGAATTAGGAGAAAAGTATTTAGATATTATTTATAAAGGAGAATTTAAATTTAAAGAGATTTTGAAAGAAGTAAATTCAGAATCTTTGTCATATTATTCTTTGGTGTTTACTAAATACAAGGAAGGATATCCATTTTATAATTATAATTTACTGTTAAAGATTAATAAAGAAACTGGGAGACTTGATGGTTTTTCGGATTCTTCTGTGTATAAAGAACCAAAAGAATTAAAAATTAATATAGATGAATCTAAGGCTTACGAATTAGTAAAAAATGAAACCTTAAATTTATATAAATCGGCTGAATTAAATGAAGAAATCTATAAGGCCTATTCAGAAGATAAAGACAATACAGAATTAGAACTATGCTATGTTATATCAGTAAAATGTCTAAATGAAGATAATAAGGAAATAAAAATGAAATACTTTGTATCAACTGAAACAGGTGACATTATTAATTCAGAAAAAAGTAATATTACAAATACAAGTTCATAAAAACTTAATAAAAATAGCCGTCTCAATTAAAATTGAGACAGCTATTTTTTTAATTAAATATATTAAAATTTGTTTTTTCTTGATCTTTAGTTGGAGTTGTTGGAGTTGTTGGAGTAGTAGGTGTGGTTGTTGGAGTAGTAGTGTTACCATTACCTGTATCAGTTCCATTACCATTACTATTCCCATTACTCTTATCTTTATCTTTGTCTTTATCTTTGTCTTTGTCCTTATCTTTATCATTATTGTTATCAGTATTTGTAGGTGGTATTACCGGAGTTGTTATGGCTGGTGTATCATCATAAGCAGTTGGTAATACATATTGATAATCAGCAGTTTGAGGATTAGGATATTTCTTTTTAACAAATACTTTATTAGCTTTTAACCAAGCTGGAGTATTGTTTGTAGCAAGTTTATTATTTTGAGTGTTAATTGCTACAGAGACATGAGCATCACAGTATTCCTCAGGTTCTGTACCTTCAATAAACATTTCTTCATAAACTCTATCTCTAGGGTCGCTATTACAAAGATTTGTAGCTAATTTACCTGAATCCATACAAATAGTACGTTTAACAATTCCACTTGGTTCGTCTATATCTGTAACTTTCATACCTTCATGTGCTTTTGCCATGATTTTACCCCAAAGACCTGCAGCTAAATTAGAGCTACCATTACTCATTTCTTTTGGAGTGTCATAACCAAGCCAAACAGAGCCAGATAAATAAGGAGTTAATCCTGTGAACCAAAGGTCTTTACTATCTGAAGTAGTACCAGTTTTACCAGCTGTAGGCATTTTGCCCCATTGAGCTGCTGGACCAGTATAACCTCTAGAACCTTTTAGCAAATCATACATTATATATGCAGCTTGTGGAGAAAATATTTCTTTTGTTTCTATATTTTCTTCAGTATCTAAAAGAGTATTGCCAGAAGCATCTAAAACTTTTGAGTAAAGTTTTGGTGTAGTATAAGTACCGCTATTCCCAAATACTCCAAAAGCTGATGATGTGATAAATGTGTTTCCACCATCTGTATTACCTTCAAATTGACCAAGTGCTAAGGTTGAAATATATGTTTTTGTACGTTCGTTGTAAACTAATCCAAACTTTTCACCATATTCTGCCCCAGTCTTTATGCCAAGAGTATTTTCAACTGACACAGCTACAACATTTTTAGATTTTCTAAGCCCTTCTCTAATTGTTACATTACCATCAAAACTCCTATCATCATTTCTTACAGCATAAGGACTTCCGTTATTAAGAGTTTTCCCTATATTATTTTCAATAGCAGTATCATCTATAGTAGAACCAGCAGTTAATTTTTTTTCGTTAATAGCTGGACCATAGACTGTTAAAGGTTTAGTTGTCGATCCAATTGGTCGTAAGTAACTATAAGCTCTATTAGCTGATTGTGCAGCATGTTCACCTCTACCACCAATCATAGCTAAAACCTTACCTTTTTTATAATCAACAATAGTAGCAGAAGCTTGGAATTCAGGTGTTTTACTTCCATTAATATAAGTTTCCTTATAACCTACATTTGTAGATGAAAAGTTATCTAGTAAGCTTTGAGTGTAGTCTTGAAGTTTTCTATCCATATTGGTTGTTATTTTAAGACCACCATTTGCTAAAAGTTTTGAAACTTCATCATCAGAATATTTGTACTTTTTCTTTAAATCAGCTCTAACCTGAGAGACTGCTGGATTAAGATACCACTCATATTGAAGTTTATAATCATTTTTCTTAGATTTGAAAACTAATTTACCTCCATCAATATCAGCAATTGCTTGGGTATATTCAGCATCGGTTATTTTTCCTAATTCCTTCATTTTACTTAACACAGTTTTTGTTCTGTTAATATAAGGACTAGGATCTTTTTTATTATTTTCATTATAAGCACTATAATATGATGGTGCTTGAGTAATTCCTGCTATATAAGCACATTCAATAAGGCTAAGTTCATTTACGGATTTAGCAAAATAAAGATTTGATGCTGCCTCAACCCCATAAACTGTCCCCCCTAGTGGTATTGTATTAAGATATTGACTTATGATTTCATCTTTGGATAATTTTTTTTCTAAGCTAAGAGCCAACCAAATCTCTTTAATTTTTCTTACAACAGAAGAATCTTCATTTGTAAGAATGGTGTTTTTTAGAAGTTGTTGAGTTAAAGTTGAACCACCATGCATACCTGATTGTCTTTTGAATATTTTTGTTATATCAGTAACTATAGAACCTCCAATTCTTATGGGGTCAACCCCTTTATGAGAATAGAATCTTTGATCCTCAATAGAAGTATATGCATCCTTTAAATGTTGAGGAATTTTGTCAGGTGTTACAACAGTCCTCTCTACTTCAGAATGTAAGTTATCCATAAATACACCATCTTTATCATATACAGATGTAGGTTGACTTAAATTAAGAACAGCATCCATATCTAAAGGGGGAGTACTTTTGATAACAGCAAATACGTAACCAGCACCTATAACCATTACGGTTAACATCAGAAACAGTAATCCTAAGAAAATTCTTTTGATAATAATTCTCTTCTTACTTTTTTCTTTTTTCTTCTTTTGTAATTTATTAGAAGCAACTTTCTTTGCTGGAGACTTAGTGGCATTATTCGGTTTATTTGTATTTTTATCTATAGCCATTTGTTCCTCCTGATTTTATATATTTGATTATATTATATTATACTATAGCATAATTATAATATGATTAAAGCAATAACTCAACAATAAGGTGTAATATGAAATATTATGTAAAACCACGAAAAAGGAAAATAAACCCATATATATTGGTTATTATTACAATATTTACCATGTTAATAATTTTTTTGTACATATTTGATGAAAGGGTTCTACCTTCTGCATTAGTCAAATCAGAAAGCACTGTTAGGGCTAAGACTATTGATACGATAAGTTCAACTAGTTTGGAGCTTTTTAACAATGAATTCAAATATGATGAAATGATAATTATTGATAGGGATAAAGATAATAATATCAATCTTATAAGGGCTAATACAGTAAAATTAAATTATTTAGCCTCTGAACTATCCATAAAATGTAATGAAAAATTACAGGAAATGGGGGAAGTCGGAATTAAGGTCCCTTTGGGATGGATGACAGAGCAAAGTGCATTTTATAATTTAGGGCCAGATGTTACAGTAAAAATTGAGCCTATTGGAAATATGAAGGTAACATATGAATCAAAATTTGAAAGTGCGGGGATAAATCAAACTAGACATAAAATATATTTAAATGTAGAAGCTACAGTAAAGACTATAATACCTCTTCATAGTCAAGAAATGGAGATAACATGTGAAATTCCTGTGGCAGAAACTATTATTGTTGGAAAGATACCAAATACAGCAATAGATTTTAATAAAGGGCAATAATTAAGAATTGAGAAAAGAAGATGGAGAATTTTGGATGAAATTCCTTTAGAAATTTTCACACTCATTCTCCATTTTCAATTATCTTAATCTTCCCAATTAAATACATAAGGAATATTTCTGTAATAGTTACCATAATCTAAGCCATAACCAACAACAAAAACATCTTCAATTTCAAAGCATCTGTAGTCAGGATGAACATTTGCTATTCTTCTTGATGGTTTATCAAGTAATACACAACTTTTTACTGAAGCAGCACCAAGCTTTTTTACATGATCTATTATAAATTCCATAGTATATCCAGTATCAACAATGTCATCAACTATTAAAACATCAAAACCTTCTATATTATCAGGAATATCATTTACTATTTTTACTTTCCCTGAGCTAGTTTCACTATGACCATAACTTGAAGTAGTCATAAAACCTATTTTAACTTTAGTGTCAAGGGCACGTACTAGGTCAGCTGTAAACATAAAACTACCTCTTAATAGAGATAAAACATAAAGATTTTTTCCTTCATAATCTTTTGTTATTTCAGCTCCAAGTTCTTCAATTCTACTATTTATAGTTTCTTTAGATAATAGAATATTACGTTTTTTATTTTCCATTGGTATCCTCCGTTTCAAAACCGTTAAAGATTATTTATTTCTCTTAATTCATATTACATATTTTTAATAAATCTTGCAACTTTAATTTCAGTGGAATTTATTATATTGGTGTAATGTTTACAAGTGTAAGTAGATAGTATAAAATTAAATGAATGTTGTAAAGATATGTATATATAAGGGGTGATACTATGATAAATGGAAATGTAGATGGTGTAAAGAAAAGTTTTTTAGACCAATTGGAAGAAATATATAGGATAAAAAATTTTAAAGATGAAGTTGTAAATGAAGAAATAGTAAGAATAATGAGCAGGGTATCAACAGATATAGAGAGAGAAGTTAGTGTGGCTATAGATAGAAGAGGGAAGGTTCAATCAGTGGCTATTGGAGATTCTTCTTCTGTAGAATTACCTTTATTAGATATTAGAGAAGGAAGATTATCAGGAGTTAGGGTTATACACACTCATCCAAACGGCTTATGTAACTTATCTGCATTAGACTTATCAGCACTTTTAAAATTGAAACTTGATGCAATTGTTGCTATAGGAATATATGAAGGAAAGATTATAGACTATTCTTTAGGTATTCTTTCTGTATTTGACAATACACTAATGTTTGAGGAGAAGAAGAATTTATCACTTGAAGAGTTGCTATCTATAAATATTTTAGATAAGGCAAGACATATCGAAAGTTTGATAAAAGAAAATGAAGTAATTGAAGATGATGAAGAAAAAGCAATTTTAGTAGGTTCTGACACAAAGGAAAGTTTAGATGAATTAAAAGAGCTTGCAGATGCTTGTGATATACCTGTGCTAAATCTTGTTTTTCAAAGTAGAAACAAAATTGATCCAGCATTCTTTATAGGTAGAGGAAAAGTATTAGAGATTGCTTCTTTAAGGCAAACTAAAAGAGCAAATTTGATAATATTTGATGATGAATTATCAGGCTCTCAAGTTAGAAATTTAGAAAATGCATTAGGAGCTAAGGTAATAGATAGAACTACATTAATCCTTGAAATATTTGCAAGACGTGCAAAGAGTAAGGAAGCTAAAATTCAAGTAGAGCTTGCACAACTTAAATATAGAAAAAGTAGACTTCAAGGGTTAGGTACAGTTCTTTCAAGAACTGGTGGAGGAATAGGAACTAGAGGACCAGGAGAAAAGAAATTAGAAACAGATAGAAGACATATAAATGATAGCATATATGATTTAAATAATGAACTTAAAAAGATTAAAAAAGTTAGAGAAGTTCAAAGAGAAAAAAGAAATAAGGAGAGCATACCAAAGGTATCATTAGTTGGATATACTAATGCAGGAAAATCTACATTAAGAAATGCACTATGTGATATAGCAGCAACCAATGAAGGAAAGGCAAAAGAAAAGGTATTTGAAGCAAATATGTTATTTGCAACTTTAGATATAACTACTAGAGCTATAACTTTAAAAAATAAAGGGCTGATTACTTTAACAGATACAGTAGGATTTGTAAGAAAGTTACCTCATGATTTAGTTGAAGCATTTAAGTCTACATTAGAAGAAGTAATATATTCAGATTTACTTTGTCATGTAGTGGATGCATCTGCAAGTGGTGCATTAGATCAAATTGTAGCAGTTGAAGAAGTCCTAGGAGAACTAGGAGCTAGAGATAAGGAAACTATATTAGTATTAAATAAAATAGATATGATAGATGAGGAAACTTTAAATAGGTTAAGAGAAGACGTTAAAAATTATGATGACATAATTGAAGTGTCAGCAAAAGAAAATATAAACTTGGATTTTCTTTTAACTAAAGTAGAAGAAAAATTACCATATAATTTTTCTAAAGTAGAATATTTAATACCATATGATAAAGGAGATATGGTATCATTCCTTCACAGAAATGGTAGAATTCTTGAAGAGGAATATAGAGATGAAGGAACCTTTATGGTGGTTGAAGTAGATGAAGAAGTCTATAATAAAAGTAAGGAGTATGAGATTAGTTAGAGGTTAATATGTTATAATGAAAAAATAGATTACTATTAGGAAGGGAGATGGGCGATGGCAAAAACTGTTATAGAGTTACAAAATGCTTTTCAGTCCATAGTAAATAAATTAAAGAAAAATAAAAAAGTTTTATCTATTTTTACATTTGGAAGCATAGTAACAGGAGATGTTTGGGAAGAATCAGATATAGATTTATTTGTTGTTTATTCTGATGAATATGAAAAGATCAGAGATGTATATTCAGAAATACTTGGAGTGCCTGTTCATACTAAGTTATTAGATAAAAAGAACTTTCTTGATTTATATGAAAATGGGGGGCAAAAAGGTTTTGTTAGAAATTTACTAATAAAATCTAGAATGGTTTTTTCAAGAGATCAAGATATAGAGCAGATTTATAATAAAGCTAGATATTCAACGGATTATGATGTTGAAATATGGAATTTGGTTTATTTAGGAGATCTTATAAAAGATTTAAGAGTATGTAGAAAATATTTTTCAAATGGAGGATTTAGGACTTCGTTTGAAGTATTAATACGAGCTTTAGATAGTTTTGCAAGATTATTTATAAATTTAAATGGCTATGTAGTATCTAAGGATTCTTTAGCTATGGCTACAAATTTGAATAATGAATTTAAGGAAGTAGTTGATAAGCTGTTTATTGGTGAAACTAGAAAAGAAGAAATAATGAATATTATAAACTATATTAATAGATTCCTTGATGAAAATATAGTTATTTCTTGTAAGCTATTATTAGATTACTTAGAAGAACGAAATGATTTTGTAAATTCATATGAAATATTAAAAGATGAGAGATATAAAAATTTTGATATAAAAATAGAAAATATACTAAATGAACTTGAAAAACGTAGCTTAATAGTAAAGAAGAGAAGTGCACTAAAAGATAATGAAGAAAATAAGATTATAGATGAAAATGTATATGCAATAAGGAATAGAAAAAAGTAGAAGTGGAGCTTTTATAATGAATGAGCAGTTTAGAGTTAATTTTAAAGAAGAAATACCTAAATATGTACAAATAGCCCTACATTTAAAAAAATTAATTGAAAAAAAAGTGGTAGAAGATGGGGAGAAACTTCCTACCATAAGAGAATATACTGATTTTTTAAAAGTTAATAAGGTTACTATAGTAAATGCATATAAAAAACTTCAAAGTGATGGATTTGCCTACCAAAAGGTAGGCAGTGGAACATATGTTAAAAGAAAAGAAAATATATCCGTTTTTAAAAAGGAATATTCAAAGATTTTTAAAAGGTTAATGTCAGGAAATATAGAAAAAGCAATAGATTTCGCTGGAGAAACAACAGGAGAAGTATTGTTTCCAATAGAAGACTTTAAAGATATAATAAATAGAGTTTTAGATAGGGATGGAGCAGAAGCTTTAATTTCTCAAAATGCTCTAGGGTATGAAAAGCTTAGAGGAACTATTAATAGAGCTTTTTGGGATGATACTCTTCAAGATGAAGATATATTGATAGTTTCAGGAGCTCAACAAGGGATTGATATTGCATCCAAAGTTATATTAAATATTAATGATAATGTTATAGTTGAAAAACCTACTTATGGTGGCGCATTATCTGTATTTATGTGGAGAAGAGCAAATATATTTGAAGTTGAAATGGAAAGTGATGGAGTTAACTTAGATAAGTTTGAGGAAATTTTAAAGAAAAATAAAATTAGTTGTTTTTATACTATGAGTTATTTTCAAAATCCTACTGGAATAAGTTATTCTTTGGAAAAAAAGAAAAAAATAATAAAACTTGCAAAGAAGTATGATTTTTATATTATAGAAGATGATTATCTTTCTGAGCTAATTTATGATGAAGGCGTGGAGTACATGCCTTTTAAGTGGTTAGACAGAGATGATAGAGTTATTTATATTAAAAGTTTTTCTAAGATATTTTTGCCTGGTATTAGAATTGGTTATATGGTTATGCCAGCTGTATTTAAGGAAAGTATGCAAAATTCAAAATTTAATACAGATATAGCAACATCAAGTCTTATGCAAAGAGCGCTAGAAATGTACATTGATGAAGATAAATGGAAAGATAACATTGGGTTGTTAAACAAAGAATATCATGAAAGATATAAGCTTATGACAGATATTTTAGATAAAGAACTCAATGAATATGTTACTTATAATAAGCCAGGTGGAGGATTGAATTTTTATTTGACCTTGAATAAGGAATATATTAAATCTAGGGAATTTTTTTTGAAACTTGCTAAAAAAGGGGTATATATAACGCCAGGAGTTTTGTTCTTTAGAAATATGAAAGATGGAGACAGGACATTTAGAATAGGCTTTTCTCAAACAGATAAAGAAAAGATAGTAAAAGGGCTTGAAATTATTAAGGAGGAATTAGAATTATGTCATATGTAACTATAAGAAATTTTGGAGAGGATTCCTTCGAAGAAAAAAAATCTGAATTTATTGGATATGCAAAAAGAGTAGAGTCTGAAGAGGAAGCACGAGAATTTGTAAATGAAATAAAATCAAAACATAAGCAAGCAAGACATAACTGTTTTGCTTATGTAATAGGAAAAAATATGGGGATTCAGAGATATTCAGATGATGGAGAACCTCAAGGTACAGCAGGAATACCAATACTTGAAGTGATGAAAAAAAGCGGAATAACAGATTGTGCTGTTGTTGTAACAAGGTATTTTGGTGGAGTACTTTTAGGTGCAGGGGGACTTACTAGGGCCTATACTAAAGGGGCATCTATTGCTGTTAAAGCTGCAGGTATAATAGAAAAAGTAGATGGAGTAAAACTTACTATTATTCTAGACTATGATCTTTTAGGAAAGGTTCAGTATGTTTGCTCTCAGAATCTTTGGCATATTGATGATATATCATATGAGGAAAAGGTAGAATTATACATTTTAGTTGAGATGGAAAATTTAGCTATAATAGAAAAAGAGCTGATTGATTCTACCAATGGCAAAGCTTTAGTTAATAGAAGTCATGAGGGTATATACTTCAAAGAAGGAAATAGATTATATGGAGATATGTCTATATAGAATAGATGATAGGAAGGTGTATGTCTTTTATTTCCTTTAAAAATATGATATAATTTTATAGGTTTTATGTAATTAAGATAGGAGGAATAAGCATGTCAGGACACTCAAAATGGCATAACATTCAAAATAAAAAAGGTAAAGTTGATGCTAAAAGAGGAAAAATATTCACAAAGATAGGTAAAGAATTAGCACTAGCTATTAAGAATGGTGGAGCTAATCCAGATATTAATGCAAGGCTTAGAGATGTTATAGCAAAAGCCAAGGCAGCAAATATGCCTAATGATATTATTGCTAGAGCAATTAAAAAAGCTGAAGGAGATATAAATTCAGTAAGCTATGAAACAATTGTATATGAAGGTTATGGGCCAAGTGGAGTTGCTGTAATTGTTGAAACTCTTACTGATAATAAAAATAGATCAGCAGGAAATGTTAGAAGTGCCTTTACAAAAGGTGGAGGAAATATGGGGGCTACTGGTTGTGTAGGATTCATGTTTCAAGAAAAAGGAGAAATAGTTATAGAAAAAGCTGATAGAGATGAAGATGAGATGATGATGTTAGCTTTAGATGCAGGAGCAGAAGATTTCTCAGCAGAAGAAGAGGAAGTATTTATAGTAACTACTGAACCAGATGATTTTGGAACAGTTAGAGAAGCTTTAGAAGCAGAAAAAATTGAATTCTTAGATGCTGCTGTTAAGATGATACCAGATACATATACTGAAATTAACGAAGATGATGCTAAGAAGTTTCAAAAGATGTTAGATTTACTTGAGGATGATGATGATGTTCAAGAAGTCTACCACAATGCTGAATTCCCTGAAGGATGGGATGAATAGGGATTTTTATAAACAACTAATATAAAGAATTTATTTTAGAATTAGAGATTAAATATCATTATCTGACAAAGAAAAATGACCTTGATGGGTCATTTTTTCTTTGTCAGTTAATGTTTATTATATATTAATATTAGAAGTTATTAACAAGTGTTTTCCAAGTTTTTTCGCCACAAACTCCATTAATAGCACCACAATCAGGATATTTCCTTTGGAAGTCAGATAATGCGTCAAATGTGTTGGTATCAAATATTCCAGTAACATGTAAGCAGTATCCATAATGATTTAATAATATTTGTAATGAGGCTATAGAAATGTCATTATTTTTGTGATTATAATCAACCAAAGACTCTGCAAATGTATTTATATGTGAATTGTCGCTCATAGTAATGTTTATATACGTATATGATTTGCCGTTATAAGTAATTGGGTTTTCTAAATGTACGTTTGTCACATATACAGTACCATCATAATATTGGCGATACATGGATGAAGGATCATACATATATTTAGTGGTTGAACTAGCATTAGTTTTAGTAGTTGAACTAATATCAGTTGCAGCAAAGACAGATGTTGAAGAAAGAAGCACAGTTGCTAGTACTCCAGCACATAGTGTTTTAATTTTTGTTTTGTTCATTTTTTTCATAATTTATATCTCCTTAATAATTTATTTTACATTCAGATAATAATATATAAATGTTTCTAATTATGGTAAAAATATTACCAAAATATTAACAAGAAAAAATATATTCTGTGTTACTAAAAAATATAAGGAGATATATATTAAATTTTGAAAGTATAGATATAAAAGATGGTATAAATATTAAGCTTACTGTTTGCATGGGGGAATAAGAGATAGATGTGTATTTTTATAAAAAAGAATGGCTTATCTATAGGGGAAGATAAGCCATTTTAATAGTTATTATTTATTTTAATAGGGGAAATAAATAATGATTAACTACTTTATGTTTATTATTATATTAGAGTATTGTGGGAATACTATGGCTATAATATGTGAAAATAATGTGAAATTTAAAGTTAGACTAGGTAAAAAGTATTTTAAATATTGTAATAAGTAATAGTTTAAAGATAAAGATAGTGAGCCATATTTAATTGTGAAATTTTTTAAATAGATATATGTATGAAGATATAATAAAGATTCAAAATATGCAATGCAACAAAAGTGTAAAAAGTTTGCGATATTATAAACAAAAAATAAAATAGTCTATAAATATATAGACAAAGCTTAGAATTGAGAGTAATATAAATATAGAGTAAATTAATGGAAAGGGTTGTTCTGTATGGATATGAAATCAAATGAATTATTTTGGAATGCAAGAGTAGAGGAGGTTAAAGAAGGATTTGTAGAAGATGAAAAGAATTATAGATGTATCATTTGTGAAGAAATTTTTGAAAAAGGACGTATATATGAAGTTGATTCTGAATTATATGAAGCAAAGAAAGCTGCAGAAATTCATATAGAAGAAAGACATGGATCAATGATTCATTATCTTTTAGGGATGAATTCAACTTTCATAGGGATTTCAGATGTTCAAAAAGAGGTAGTATCTCTAATTGCAGAAGGTTTATCAGATAAAGAAATAGCAGCAAAGCTTGGAGTAACACAATCAACTATTAGAAATCATAAGTACAAGTTAAGGGAAAAAGAAAAACAAGCAAGACTATTTCTAGCTATGATGGATTTGATTTCTAAAGGTACTAACAAAAAGATAAATAAGTTAGATAAAGCAGTAATATGTGATGTGCATAAGACAGCTACTATCATAGATGATAGATTTAATATAACAGATAAAGAAAAAGAGGATACTATTAAAAATTATATGTATGAGAATGGTGCATTAAAAAACTACCCAGCTAAAGCTAAAAAGAAGATTATTATATTAGAGGAGATAACTAAAAATTTTTCTAAGGGAAAAACTTATTCAGAAAAAGAAATTAATAGGATTTTAAAGAGAATATATGAAGATTATGTAACTTTAAGAAGAGCGTTAATAGAGTATGGTTATATAGAAAGAACTAATGATTGTAAGAGTTATTGGGTAAAAGAGTAAAAGTTATGGTTTGGAGTGAATAATAATATTTTATTTCACGAGCTTATTGAGGCATTTTAAGATGAAATTGTTTAAATAGAAGCGATAACCATGTAGAATAGAGTAAATAGGAAAGCATATTAAACGACAAATTAGACATAAAATATATTATAAGGAGGATGGGGAAGTATGAGAGAAACCCATTAGTAGTTTTGGTATTATATATATTTTAAGAAAAACTAATGGGTGAGGAAGTAATGTTAATTTATTATGAATATAAATAAATATATATATTTTGAATACATAACGACTAATTCAAAGTATATAGTTAGGGGATTAATGAAGATATTCATAGTTAAACATGATTTGGGATTTTATTAAAAGTCTATAATTACTTTGCAAACGACATTTTAAGGAGCTGTCTAAAATGGAGATTTTAAATCTCTGTTTTAGACAGCTCCTTAAAAGTGATAAGATACAAATTTGTATATTTTATCTTATATTAATTGGCCATGAGATAATTTTTTCTTTTTTATTTCAATTTCAAATTCTCTTTCATAAATTCTAACAGCAGCTCTTTCTTTTGCAGTTACTAGTGAAATTGTGTAACCTGAATTTGCACCTCTTGCAGTTCTACCAGCTCTATGAAGATATTCATTAGAATTGGTAGGGAAATCAAGATTTATAATATGTGTAATTCCTTGTATGTCTAATCCTCTTGCTGAAATATCTGAAGAAACCAGTATATTTATTTTTCCATTTCTAAAACTTTCAAGGGCATTTTGCCTTTGTTCCTTGCTAACACCTTTGTGAATAGCAAAAGTAGCTTTGTTATGGAAGTTTAATTTATCAGCTATCATATTAATTTCATATCCTTTGTTTACAAATACTAAAGCTTTCTGAGGATCAGTAGCAGCTATGAGTTTTCTTAAAGTTTCAAATTTTTCTCTAGGATCAACTTCTATATAAATATGCTCTATATTTGGATTTAAAGATACTTTTTCATTGTTTTTAAATATGATAGGTTCATTCATAAGTTCTTTTGCAGTAGATAAAGTATTTCCATTTATAGTAGCAGAGAATACCATAAGTTGCCTATCTTTCATGGTAGTTTTAATAACATCTTTAACCATAGCAGAACTTGTATTATCAAGAAGATTGTCAGCTTCATCTATTACTATGGTTTTTATAGTATGTGCAGTGATTTTTTTCTTTTTCTTTATAAGGTCAAGTATTCTTCCAGTAGACCCAACTATAATATGTGGTTTGTTATCTTTAAGTTTTTTTATTTGCTTATCAATATTTACATCACCAATTATAGATAATGAGGTGACTGGAATTTCTGAATTTTTAGCTAGTAATTTTATTTGAGAATCTATCTGCATTACCAATTCATGAGTCGGAGCTAGAATAAGAGCTTGCATTTCTCTTTTTTCTGTATTGATTTTCTCAAATAAAGGAAGAATAAAAGCAAGGGTTTTTCCACTACCAGTATGTGCTTCACCTATAATATCTTTATTTTTTATAGCTTCAGGGATAACCGAGGCTTGAATGCCTGTAGGAACAGTAATGCCTTGTTTCTCTAGGCCTACTATTAGTTTTTTATTTAGATTTAGTTCGTTAAAAGATTCCATATATTTCTCCTTAAGTTAATATTCATAATAATTATTATATACATTTATGCAAGAAATAACGAGAAAAATATTTTATTATGCAAACTAGTATATAGTTTAATGAAATTTTTTTTGTTATAATTATCAGTAGAAAGGAATGGTACTATGGAAATTGGGAGAGTTTCGAGAAACACTATAACTCGTGATGATGAGAGAAAAGTTACATCAGGTAAAAAAGATTTTTCACAGAGTTTTAACCAAGCAAGGGATAGAAAATCAGAAGAGCAGCTTAAAAGAATGTGTGATGATATAAAGAAAAAGGGAAATAGACTTGTTTTAACTAAAACATATGCTGATGTTAGGATGTATAAAAAGCTTATAAAAGAGTATTTAGAATCTGTCTTGCAATTTATGTATGATACTAAAAAAGATATAAGTTTCTGGCAAACCCAATACTTTATAACAGTTGATACTGTTGATGCTAAACTTGAGGAGCTTACAGATGTACTTCTTGGAGATGAGAAGGAAAATTTGAATATTGCATCTACTATAGATGAAATTCAAGGATTAATAGTTGATATTTATAGATGATTAGGGACAATCAAAAAAATAACAAGTCAATCCGCCAGAATATTTTCCATCATCTTGTGTCAGCAGATTGACTTAATAGTCCGCTATGAGACCAATATGCTTCCTTGCCTGATGAAAAATATTTATGGCAAATTTGGACTCGTTATTTATTTTTATGTCCCTTAAAAGAGCTATCTTAATTTAGATAGCTCTTTATTATCGAAAGCTAGAAAATTTGCATGTAAGTGACATCTAATTTCAATTATAGTATCATATATTTTAGACAATAAATTAGGAGGGATAATTTATGAAGAAAAAATTTGCACTAATATTAACAGTAATATTTGCTTTCGGAATATTTGTTTCTTGTTCGTCAAAAGAAACAAAAGAAACAAAAGAAGTTACAGTTGTTATTCCAGATGGATTAACAGCAATAGCTACTGCAAAACTAATGAAGGAAAAGCCTGAAATATCGAAAGGTTATAACATAGAATATTCTATTGAAAAGACACCTGAAAATATAGTTTCTGAGGTATTAAAAGGAGAAACAGATATAGCAATAGTTCCATCTAATGTAGCAGCAACCCAATATAATAAAGAAGGAAAATATGTTGTTGCAGGTACTGTTGGTTGGGGGGCTTTTTATCTAGTTTCAACTGGAGAAGAAAATTCAATAGATCAGTTAAAAGGAAAAGAAATATTTAATATAGGTAAAGGTTTGACTCCTGATTTAATTACAAGAACAGTATTAAAGGATAAGGGATATAATTTAGATTCTGATTTTAATTTTTCATATGTTAATGGCGTTACAGAGCTTACACCAACTATACTATCTGGTAAAACAAGTTATGCAGTTATACCAGAACCTGCATTAACACAAGTTTTAAGTAAAAAAACAAATGCAAAAATAATAATGGATTTTAATGAAGAATGGAAAAAGGCAAATAACTCAGAATATGGTTTTCCGCAATCAACTATCATAATTAAAAAGGATTTGGTTGATAATGATAGTAAGTTTGTGGAAAGTTTCTTGAAACAGATAGAATCTAGTTGTAATTTTGCTCTTGAAAATAATTCGAATTTACCATCATATTGTGAAGAACTTGGAGTATCAGTTAATAAAGATATAGTTTCTAATTCTATTGAAAAGGCGAATATAAAATATGTACCAATTAAGAATTGTTATAAAGAGTATGATGCTTATTTTAATAAGTTAAAAGAATTAGATCCAAAGACTATAGGAGGAAAGGTGCCAGATGAAGGTGTTTACATGGAAAAGTAAAATACAAGTGATTATATCATGTATGATATTAATAGGTCTTTGGGATATAGTAGCAATTAAATTAAATAATGAAATATATCTTCCTAGAGTAGGAAATGTATTGATTTCCATGAAAGAAATTCTAAGTAAAGACGATTTTCTAAGGAATATGTTAAGTAGTCTTAGTAGAACTTTAATCAGTTTTCTAGCAGCTTTGCTTTTAGCTGTTATATTTGGGGTGCTATCTTTGATGTACCCCATTTTCAAAAGTTTCTTAAAGCCTATAAATGCTATAGGAAAGACAATCCCTACAATGGTTTTGATAGTACTTACGCTTATTTGGTTTAAGAAAGAAGAAGCTCCTTTTATAGTGGGATTTGTTATAGTGTTTCCTATACTTTATGATGGTGTGATAAGTTCAATTGGTAATATAAATAAAGAACTTATAGAAATGTGTAGAATTTATAAAGTTTCAACTTGGCAAAAAGTAAAAAGGATATATATGCCTGTTATAGGATTTTATATTGCAGGTATTTTAATGTCTACTTTTTCGTTGGTATTTAAAGTAGTGATAGCAGGTGAAGTGTATGGACAACCTAAATATGGAGTGGGATCATCCATACAAATTGAAAAAGTGAATTTTAACACAAATTCAATATTTGCATGGATTATAATTATAGCTATACTATCAATATTATTTGATTTACTAAATAAACTAATAAATAAAAAGGTTTATAGGTGGCAAAATGAAGATTGAAATTAAAAATTTATGTAAGTCTTTTGAAGATAAAATCGTGTTTTGTAATTTTAATATTTCATTTACTTCAGAAAAGATTAACTCAATAATTGGTGAATCTGGTGGGGGAAAAAGCACTCTTCTTAATATATTGTCAGGGTTGCTTAAAAAAGATTCAGGAGAAGTTATTGGTATAAATGAAGATGAAATTAGTTATATATTTCAAGAAGATAGATTAGTGCCATGGCTTAATATTAAAGAAAATATGGAATTGTTTATATATGATTATTTTTCAAAAGATGAAGGAAATAAAAAGATACGAGAGATATTCAAGCTTCTGCATTTAGAGAATATTGAAAAAGAGTATCCTAGAAAGCTGAGTGGAGGAATGAGACAAAGGGTTAATATTGCAAGGGCTCTTTTAAAACCATCAAAGTTAATATTGATGGATGAACCATTTAAATCTCTTGATTATAAGACTAAGTATTCTATAATGAAGGAATTAATTGAAATATTTAAAAAAGAAAAGAGAATGGTTATTTTTGTTACCCATGATGTGGATGAAGCAATATATATGAATGGAAAAATTTATATTTTAGGGGGAAAGCCTTTTAATATAAAGAAAGTTTTTAATGAAGGATTAGAGGAAAATAAAAAAGAAATTTTAACATTAATATAGAAAAATAGGAGGTTATATGTTTAAAAAATTTATCGGTTTTTATAAGCCTTATAGAAAGTTATTTTTTATAGACTTAATAGCAGCATTGATAGCTGCATGTTGTGATTTGGTTTATCCAATGATGACCAAAGAGTTAGTTGATAGTTCAATTCCAAACAAAGAAATAAGAATGATAATAGTATTTGCTATCACACTAATAATCTTATTTATAATAAAAGCTATTTGTGGATATTTCATGAATTATTGGGGGCATGTTGTTGGAGTTAGAATGCAAGGAGATATGAGAAGAGAAATATTTAATCATCTTCAAAAATTACCAAATACATATTTTGATAATAATAAAACTGGGGACATAATGTCTAGAATTATAAATGATTTGATGGATATATCAGAACTAGCTCATCATGGGCCAGAGGATATATTTATTTCTATTATAATGCTGTTTGGATCTTTTATTATATTATCTACAATAAATATTCCTTTAACATTAATAATATTTATATTTATACCTATAATAGTGATATTTACAATAAAACAAAGAAAAAGAATGAATGATTCATTTTTTAAAACAAGGGTGAAAACAGGGGTAGTAAATGCAAGCTTAGAAAATAGTATTTCTGGAATTAGAGTTGCAAAAGCTTTTGTATCTCATGAAGTTGAAGAGAAGAAGTTTGAAGAAGGTAATAAAAGTTTTATGAAGGCAAGAGAAAAAGCCTATAAAATTATGGCAGAGTACTCTGCAGGAGCAACTTTTTCTATAGATATTTTAAATTATGTGGTTTTAATAATTGGTGGATTGTTTACTTTTTGGGGAATAATAGGTCTTGGAGATTTCTTTGCGTATCTTTTATATATAAAAATATTTACTGATCCTATTAAAAAATTAACTAATTTTATGGAACAATATCAAAGTGGAATTACAGGATTTCAAAGATATATGGAAATATTAAATGAAGATATGGAAAAAGAGAAAAAAGGATCAAAAGATTTAGTAAATGTTAAAGGAAAAATAACTTTTAAAGATACTGAATTTAGCTATGAAGATAATAAAATTTTAGATGGATTGTCTTTGGAAATTGAAGCTGGGAAGATGCTTGCTTTAGTAGGTCCATCAGGTGGAGGAAAGTCAACTTTTTGTAATTTAATACCTAGATTTTATGATTTGGACAAGGGCGACATACTTATAGATGATAAAAGTATTTATGATGTTACTATTAGATCTCTTAGAGAAAGTATCGGAATAGTTCAGCAAGAAGTGTTTTTATTTACAGGGACCATTAAAGAAAATATAATGTATGGAAAATTTGAAGCTAGTGATGAAGATATTTATGAAGCTGCTAAAAAAGCTAATATTCATGACTTTATATTAAGTCTTGAGGAAGGATATGATACTTTTATAGGAGAAAGGGGAGTTAAGCTTTCAGGTGGTCAAAAGCAAAGAATTTCGATTGCAAGAGTTTTTTTGAAAAATCCGCCAATATTAATTTTAGATGAGGCCACATCTGCTCTTGATAATACTACAGAGTATTATATTAAGAAATCTCTAGATGAGTTATGCAAAGGCAGAACTACTATTGTAGTTGCACATAGATTGTCTACTATTAGAAATGCTGACGAGATTATTGTTCTTACTGATAAAGGGATAGAGGAAAGAGGTACACATGAGGAGCTTATAAGCTTAGATGGAATATATAGTGGATTACATAAATTTGTGGAAAATTAAATATTAAGGATAAAAATAGAACAGGTAGCTAATTAACTACCTGTTTATATTTATGATAATAAGAACTATATTTTGAAGATTAAATCAGAATAAGTTGGAATTGGCCAGTAATTTTCTCCAACTAAGACTTCAAGACTATCACAAGCAGTTCTTGTAGCTTCCATAGCAGGAATTACTTTTGCTTTGTAGAAGTTTGCATTATCATATGCATCTTTACGTTCCTCTGCTTTAGTCAATAGAGTATTTAATTTTTCAACTTCTTCATATAGCTTGTTTGCAAATGTGGAAACTTGTGTCAATGTACCTTTTTCCATATCACAGCTAGTGCTTAAACCAACTGATTTCTTGCTGATTATTGTATCGCTTAATTCTTTCATGAATGAAGTTACTGCAGGTAGAATTTGTCTTCTAACCATATCAACAGTAGTTAAAGCTTCAATGTTTAGTACTTTAGAATACTCTTCTAAAAGTATTTCATATCTTGAATGCATTTCAACTTTTGTGAAAATATTATGCTTTTCAAATAAAGTTATATTTTTCTCATCTACAAAGTGAGGAAGAGCATCTACTGTAGTTTTAAGATTTAATAAACCTCTCTTTTGAGCTTCTTCAACCCATTCATCAGAATAATTATTTCCATTAAATATAATTCTCTTATGCTTTTGGATAGTAGATTTTATTAAATCATCTAAAGCAGTTTTAAAATCAGGAGCTGACTCAAGAGTATCAGCAAATTGTTCTAAAGCTTCTGCAGCTATAGTATTTAAAACTATGTTAGGGCCAGACACAGAGAAAGTTGAACCTAACATTCTAAATTCGAATTTATTGCCTGTAAATGCAAAAGGTGAAGTTCTGTTTCTGTCAGTAGTATCCTTTGCAAATTTAGGAATTATATCAACTCCAAGTTCCATTCTAGTAGCTTTCTTTGAAGCATAAACAGAACTATTAGCTATTGATTCTAGCACTTCTTCTAAATGAGAACCTAAGAAAACTGACACTATAGCAGGTGGAGCCTCATTTGCACCTAATCTATGGTCATTTCCAGCATTAGCAACAGAAATTCTTAATAAATCTTGATATTCATCAACTGCCTTTATTACAGAACAAAGGAAAGTCAAGAATTGAACATTATCTTCAGGATTCTTACCTGGATCTAATAAGTTTTCTCCAAGGTCTGTTGAAAGAGACCAGTTATTATGCTTACCAGAACCATTAATTCCTTCAAATGGTTTCTCATGTAAAAGGCAAACTAAACCATGTTTATCTGCTATTTTTTTCATAAGTTCCATTGTTAATTGGTTATGGTCTGCAGAAATATTTGTAGAAGCAAATATTGGAGCTAACTCATGTTGAGCAGGAGCAACTTCGTTATGTTTTGTTTTTGCTAACACACCAAGCTTCCATAACTCTCTATCTAATTCTTCCATATATGCAGCTACTCTAGTTTTTATATTTCCAAAGTAGTGATCTTCTAATTCTTGACCCTTAGGAGCTTTAGCGCCTAAAAGAGTTCTTCCAGTTAACATTAAATCTAATCTCTTTGAATAGTATTTTTTGTCTACTAAGAAGTATTCTTGTTCAGGACCAACAGTAGTAGTTACTCTTTTAACATTATCTTTTCCAAATAATTTTAATATCCTTAAAGCTTGCTTGTTTAAAGCTTCCATTGAGCGAAGTAAAGGAGTTTTCTTATCTAATACTTCACCTGTATATGACATAAATACTGTAGGGATACATAATGTATTATCCTTTATAAATGCAAAAGAAGTAGGATCCCAAGCTGTATATCCTCTTGCTTCAAAAGTAGCTCTTAATCCACCAGATGGGAAGCTAGAAGCATCAGGCTCACCTTTAATTAATTCTTTTCCGGAAAATTCCATTATTATGCTTCCGTCAGCAGTTGGTTGAATAAATGCATCATGCTTTTCTGCAGTTATTCCTGTCATTGGTTGGAACCAATGAGTGAAATGTGTAACACCTTTTTCTAAAGCCCAATCTTTCATTGCATTAGCTATAACATTGGCTATTTCAAGATTAAGTTCTGTATTATTTTCTATAGCCTTTTTTAAATCTTTATAAGTTTGCTTAGGTAAGCGTTCTTTCATAGTATTTTCATTGAATACCATACTTCCAAATAAATTTGGTACATAGTTCTTATTATCCATCAAGATTCCTCCTTAATAAAAAAGGGCGCTGTACACCTATAGTGTACAGCGCCTTTGCTGTTAATAACATTATATAATTTAAGGAGTTAAAATGCAATAGAATTAAAAAAAATATTGACAATAATTTAGTTTTTTAATAAAATTATAGCATGAACAATGGGGTTCTGTTAATTGTGCTTTTTGGAGTGCTTATTAATTGACCCTATATTTAAATAATTAAAAATAATGTTATAAAAATTTTTCAAGCAACTAAAATTTTTTAGTTGCTTATTTGGTTTTAGATGATACAATTATGAAAGAAAAGTTATAATTACAATAGTTAGAGTTATAATAATCAATGGTATAATAGTATAGTTAGGAATATTAATGAAGTTGGTTATTTTAAGTTTTGTAATTAAAATAAGAAATAATTAATAAAATTTAAAAATAAGGAGGTAGTTATATGGATCAAACAATTGCTGAAATATTAAGTTTTATAGAAGAAAATGATATTAAATTTATAAAGTTACAATTTTGTGATGTCTGTGGGGAGTTAAAAAGTATATCTATAATGTCATCTCAATTAGAGAGGGCATTTTTGCATGGAATAAGCTTTGATGCATCATCAATAAAAGGCTTTTTAAATATTGAAGAATCAGATTTGTTTTTGTTTCCAGATCCATCAACTTTAGCAATACTTCCTTGGAGACCACAAGAAGGAAGAGTTGCTAGATTTTTTTGTGATATAAAAACTCCAGATGGAGATATTTTTAAAGGTGATTGCAGAAATATACTTAAAAAAGCTGTACAAGATCTTTGGAATTTAGGATATACAACAAAAGTAGGTCCAGAATGTGAGTTTTATTTATTCAAAACTGATGATGAAGGTGATCCTATATTAGTTCCACATGATGGAGCAGGATATTTTGAAGTAGCACCTTTTGATAAAGGAGAAAATATCAGAAGAGAAATATGTTTAACTTTAGAGGAAATGGGAGTAACACCAGAAAGTTCACATCATGAATCTGGACCAGGACAAAATGAGATTGATTTTATGCATGATAATGCTTTAATTTCAGCAGATAACTTTATAACTTACAAGAATGTTATAAAAACAATAGCTAATCTAAATGGGTTACATGCTAGTTTTATGCCAAAACCTCTTTTAAATAAAAGTGGTTCAGGTCTTCACATTAATTTATCCATATCAAAGGAAGATAAGAATCTTTTCCACACAGATGGAGCTCATAACAAAGTTGCAGAAGGATTTATTGCTGGAGTAATGGATAGAATAAAAGAAATTACAGCAGTGCTTAATCCTACAGTTAATTCATATAAGAGATTTGGTTCTTTTGAGGCTCCTAAATATGTAACATGGTCACATAAAAATAGATCACAATTAATTAGGATACCAGCATCAAGAGGTGAATATAGCAGGATGGAACTTAGAAGTCCAGATAGTACTTGCAATCCATATATTGCATTTGCTCTTTTGATTTATGCAGGAATGGAAGGTATTAAAGAAGGAAAAGTACTACCAGAGGCAGTGGAAGGAAATCTTTACGGTGATATAGATAATATAGAGGTAGAAAAATTTGATAAATTACCTTCAAATCTTAATGAATCTCTTCATATAATGAAAAATAGTGAGTTTGTAAAAAAAGTTCTGGGAGATTTTGTTTATAATAAGTATTTAGCAATTAAATCTAAAGAATGGCAAGATTATGAAAGTAAATGTACAATTCATGATGAAATAAGTGAATGGGAGATAAATAATTATTTTTATAGGCTATAGTTAAAATTTTGAGTGTAGGAGGTGTTATATGGATAAAATACTATTAGTATGTAGCTCAGATAAGGGAACAAAGGTATATACTGAAAATTTAAAGAGTATGGGGTATGTCCATATTGACACTGAGGGTAATAGTGGATCAGCAAGAAGAAGATTAATTCATGAGGATTATAGTATAATAATAGTAGATACTCCTCTAAAAGATGAATTTGGCAGTGATTTTGCTGTTAAGTTATCAAGAAGTGGTAATAGTGGTATTATATTAGTGGTAAAGTCTGAGAATGCTGATCTGGTATCTGCTAAGGTTGAAGAGTATGGAATTTTTGTTATACCGAAACCTTTTACTAAATCAATTTTTCATCAAGGCGTAAAATTTGTTTTTACTTCATTAAAAAGGTTTAGTGTCCTTAGAAATGAAAAGAATAAATTAATGAAACAAGTAGAAGATATTAAGAAAATTGATAGAGCTAAATGTTTGCTCATTCAATATAATAATATGACAGAAGAAGAAGCACATAAATATTTGGAAAAACAAGCTATGGATGCTAGGTTGACTAGAAGGGAAGTAGCTGATAAAATAATAAATTATTTAGGAGTGTAGTTATGGAATTTACTAAGATGCATGGAATAGGTAATGATTATCTTTACTTTAATTGTATGGAAAAGGAATTGGAAAATCCTGAAGAATTAGCTATTAAATTAAGTGATAGACATTTTGGGGTAGGAGGAGATGGAATTATTTTAATTCTGCCTTCTAAAGTAGCTGATTTTAGAATGAGGATGTTTAATGCTGATGGTTCAGAAGGAAAGATGTGTGGAAATGGTGTTAGATGTATAGCTAAGTATGTCTATGATAAAGGACTTACTAATAAAGATGTTATAACACTAGAAACATTAGGTGGGATTAAAACACTTAAACTTTCTATTGAGGATAACAAAGTTAAACTTGTAGAAGTTAACATGGGAAAAGCAATCTTAAATTCTAAGGATATTCCAGTTTTATCTAATAAAGATATTATGATAAATGAAAAGATTAAAGTAGGTAATGAAGAGGCTCAAATAACTTGTGTGTCAATGGGAAATCCTCATTGTGTAGTATACATGGATAATATTGATGATTTAGAGATAGAAAAAATAGGTCCAAGATTTGAAAATCATTCTATGTTTCCAGAAAGAATTAATACAGAATTTATACAAGTTATTGATGAAAAAACTCTTAAAATGCGTGTATGGGAAAGAGGTAGTGGGGAAACGTATGCCTGTGGAACAGGTGCCTGTGCAGCAGTAGTAGCATCAGTACTAAATAAATATTGTAAGCTTGATGAAGAGGTTACAGTAAAACTTTTAGGGGGCGATTTAAAGATAAAGTATTTATCTAATGGCCTTGTTTATATGACTGGCCCAGCGGAATTTGTTTTTGAAGGAAGGATTTAATTAATTATGAATAAAAAGTATATTTTTGTAACTGGCGGTGTTGTATCAGGATTAGGAAAGGGTATTACAGCAGCTTCTTTGGGTAGATTATTAAAAAGTAGAGGATTAAAAGTAACAGCACAAAAATTTGATCCATACATTAATATTGACCCAGGAACTATGAGTCCTTTTCAACACGGTGAGGTGTTTGTAACAGATGATGGAGCAGAAACAGATTTAGATTTAGGGCATTATGAAAGATTTATAGATGAAAATCTTAATAAATATTCTAATATAACTACAGGTAAAGTTTATTGGAATGTTCTAAATAAAGAAAGAAAAGGGGATTATCTTGGAGAAACAGTTCAAGTTATTCCACATATTACAAATGAAATAAAGAATCAAGTATATTCAGTTGGAGATGTTACAGATAGTGATATAATAATAACTGAAATTGGAGGAACTGTAGGAGATATAGAATCGACACCATTCTTAGAGGCTATAAGACAAGTGTCTTTAGAAGTTGGTAGAGATAATTGTCTATTTATCCATGTTACACTAGTTCCTTATATTATGGGATCAGATGAATTAAAATCAAAGCCAACACAACATAGTGTTAAAGAATTACAAGGGCTTGGAATAAATCCAGATATAATTATTTGTAGATGTGATATACCTTTAAAAGATGATATAAAGAATAAAATAGCATTATTTTGTAATGTTAAAAGAGATTGTGTTATAGAAAATAGTACAGTTCCAGTACTTTATGAAGCTCCATTAATGCTTGAAAATAGTAATTTTTCAGAAATTGTTTGTAGAGAACTTGGTATAAAGAATACAAAATGTAAATTGGATGAATGGATTGCTTTAGTAGAAAAGATAAAAGAAGCTCAGTCAGAAATTAAGATTGGTATAATAGGAAAGTATGTACAGTTACATGATGCTTATATTTCAGTAGTTGAAAGTTTAAAGCATGCTGGATATGAAAATGGTATAAATGTTACAATAGAATGGATTGATAGTGAAGAAATAACTAAAGAAACAGTTAAGGATATATTAAAAGAATGCAAAGGTATCGTAGTACCTGGTGGATTTGGTAACAGAGGTGTAGAAGGTAAGATTGAAGCTGTTAAATATGCTAGAGAAAACAATTTACCTTTCCTTGGAATTTGCTTAGGAATGCAAGTTGCAGTTATAGAATATGGACGTAATGTTTTAGGATTTAAACATGCAAATTCTAGAGAATTTGATGAAATATCAAATTATCCTGTAATAGATTTAATGAATAATCAAATTGGGGTTAAATCTAAAGGTGGAACAATGCGTTTAGGAGCATATCCATGTAAAATAGATAAAGATAGTAGATTATTTGAACTTTATGGTGAAGAACTTATACAAGAAAGACATAGACATAGATTTGAATTTAATAATGAATACAGACAACAATACATAGAAAATGGCTTAACACTAAGTGGAATTTCTCCAGATGGAAGACTTGTTGAGGCGGTAGAGTTAAAAGATCATAAATTCTTTGTAGGTGTTCAATATCACCCAGAGTTTTTATCCCGTCCTAACAGACCACACCCACTATTTGTTGGATTAGTAAAAGCTGCAAAGGAGGAGTAAAATTGTTAAAAGTTAATAAAAATTTTTTAGAATTAGAAAATAGTTATCTATTTTCAAACATAGCTCAAAAGGTAAACCAATTTAAAGAAAGCAATCCTGATAAAAAGGTAATATCATTAGGAATTGGAGATGTAGTACTTCCTTTAAGTGCACCTGTAATTGCAGGTCTTGAAGAAGGTGTTAAAGACATGGCATCAATAGAAACTTTTAAAGGATATGGACCAGAACAAGGATATGCATTTTTAAGAGAAGTGCTTCAAGATTACTATAAAGAATTTTCAGTTGATTTAGATGCAAATGAAATTTTTGTAAGTGATGGAGCAAAAAGTGATTTAGGAAATATACTAGATATATTTGCACAAGATAATATAGTATTAATACCAGATCCAGTTTATCCAGCATATGTGGATACAAATGTTATGGGAGGAAGAAAGATTATTTATATGGATAGTAATATAAATAATAATTTCTTAGCTTTACCAGATTATAATGTTAAGGCTGATCTTATTTATATTTGTTCACCAAATAATCCAACTGGAGCTGTATATAATAGAGAACAATTGACTAAATGGGTAGAGTATGCAAAGGAAATGAATGCAGTAATTTTATTTGATGCAGCATATGAGTCTTTTATTAGCAGTGATGATATTCCTCATAGTATTTATGAAATTCCAGGAGCTAAAGAATGTGCAATAGAAATATGTTCTTTATCAAAGACAGCTGGATTTACAGGATTAAGATGTGGATATACAGTTGTTCCTATGGATTTAAAATGTGAGGATGTTCAATTAAACAAACTTTGGCTTAGAAGACAAACTACAAAGTTTAATGGAGTTCCTTATGTGGTACAAAAGGCAGCAGCAGGAGTATTTACTAAAGAAGGTAGAGCAAAGTGTAAAGAAGTAATAGATAGTTATAAGAGTAATGCCAAAATACTTGGAAAAACTCTAAAGGAACTTGGAATTACCTATATTGGTGGGGAGAATTCTCCATATATATGGTTAAAATGTCCAAATAATATGTCATCTTGGGATTTCTTTGATTTATTATTAGAAAAAGCTAATATAGTTGGAACTCCAGGAGTTGGATTTGGAAATAATGGTGAAGGATACTTCCGTCTTAGTTGTTTTGCTTTAAGAGAAAATGTTGAAGAAGCAGCTGAAAGATTAAAAAAATTGAAATTTAATTAGATATCAAAAAAAGTTGGAAAACATAAAGTTTTTCAACTTTTTTTATTTTAAAGTTTTATTTTAAATAAATTAGAATATATATAGTAAAGTAAAATGACTTAAGATTATAAACAAGATGGAGGAAATTTACTATGGGTATAATAGAAGGTATAAAAAAAGGAAGTAGAGAAGCAATTGTAGGACAACTAGGTAAGATTTTAGAAAAGAATCCAGAGAAAAATGTAGACAAGTTATTTTCTGTAGCTAAGAAATTATCAAAAGATGAAGATAGCAAAATGGCAATAAAAAACATAGAAGATTATTACAATGAGATTCCAACAGTTAAAGAAGAGATACAAGATATATTACTAAATACTAATTCCAATTGCCTTCAAAAATTTTTTAAAAATTTCCTTGCAGATGCTATTTGGAATGGTGTTGAAATGAGACAAAAGTGGATGGATAGAGAGGATACAAAAATTCCGTTTGTAATTTTACTTAGTCCTTCCATGAGATGTAATTTAAGATGTTCAGGATGTTATGCAGCAGATTATCCAAAAGATCAAGGATTGTCTTTTGAACAAGTAGATAAAATAGTTGGAGAAGCAAGAGAACTGGGAATACACTATATGGTTGTATTAGGAGGAGAACCTTTCTTTGTTGACTATATGTATAAGATTTATGAAAAATATAGTGATGTGATGTTTACTCCTTTTACAAATGGAACGTTATTTAATGATGAAATAGCAGAAAAACTCTGTAAACTTGGAAATGTTATGCCTATGTTTTCATTAGAAGGCTTTGAAAAGGAAACAGATGCTAGAAGAGGTAAAGGTGTATTTGATAAAGTAATGAATGGAATGGACCTTTTAAAGAGCAGAGGAATTCCATTTGGAGTATCATCAGCTACTACAACTCATAATATGGATATTGTAACATCTGACAAGTTTATTGATATGCTAATTGAAAAAGGTGCTAGAATGAGTTGGTATTTTATTTATATGCCAGTTGGAGAAAAACCAGATATAGAAGTTATGTTAAAACCAGAACAAAGAATAGAACTTGGAAGAAAAGTTAGGAACATAAGGGTGACAAAACCATACTTTGCAATAGATTTCTTTAATGATGCTCCATATGTTGGGGGATGTATAGCAGGAAAGTTTTATTGTCACATTAACTCAAATGGAGATGTAGAACCTTGTATATTTGCACATATAGCAACTGATAATGTAAAAGAAAAAAACTTAATAGATGTGTTTAGAGGTGGATTATTTAAGGAATTAAGGATGAGACAACCATATAATAAGAATATGCTAAGACCATGTATGATGATTGATAATCCTAATGTGATAAGAGAAGTAGCCAAAAAGGTAAATGCTCATCCTACAGATAAAAGTGCAGAAGCTATGCTAAATAATGAGGAATTTCAAGAAAAATTAAATAACTTGGCAGAAGAATTTAAGCCATATGCAGATGAAGCATGGAAACAGGATTTTGACTCTAAAGGTAATGATGAATTCTCTAAAGGTTAGGAAAATTATATAGACTAAAATTGTTTTAGTTTTAAAAGAGCTATCTCCAAAATAGAAGTAATTTCTATAGAGAGGGCTCTTTTGTCGATAAAATTACTTTTATAATTTAATATTTTAGGTTAAACTATAAATATACCCCTATGGGTATATTTAGGAGGCATAGATATGGATGGAGATAATAATAAAGAGATATTAAATAGATTAAAAAGAATTGAAGGCCAAGTAAAAGGAATTCAAAAGATGGTAGAAAAGGATGTTTGTTGCAAAGATATATTAGTTCAGGTGTCAGCTATAAGATCAGCTATAAATAAAGTTGGAGCAATCATGATTGAAAATTATGCTTGCAATTGTCTTTCTTTAGGAGAAGATTTTGAAGGAGAAGAACAACTTAAGGAACTTATGAAAACAATAAATACATTTATTAAGTGATTTAAAATCGGTTTGAAAGTAAAAAATTGTAATCTTGTTTTTGGCTTTGTCACAATGAATACGTGCTCTTTATAAAAGGAAAGTAGTGTACATTCTACTTTCCTTTTAATATTTTAAGTTCTTTTAATTGTCTAGTTATAGTAGATACAAAAATAATTCCTAAAACCAAAGTTCCAGAACTAGAGAGTGTGTTTATAGCAAGTTCTAATGCTTTGGGAATGTTTCCAGTAATAACTTCATACATAGTGTTATACATTCCAGCCCCTGGAACCAAAGGTATAAGACAGCATATTACTAAAGTAGTTACAGGAGTTTTTAATATTCGTGCAAAGATTTCTGAATATATACTAAAAAAAATAGATGAAATAAACAAAGAGAATATATCAGAAAATCCAAGTCTAAGACCTAAAGTATAAAAGAACCAGCTTACACCTCCACCTAAAGAAGCAAATAAGAGTTTCTTACCTTTTATATTGAATATAATTCCAAATCCCATTGAAGCGATAACTGAAAATAAAGTTTCTATAATCATATAGTAGAACCTCCTAAGGTATTAATCCAAAAACTAAGTATAGCACCAGTGCCAACAGCAATTGAAATAGCTATTAAAAAAGCTTCTGAGGCCTTGGTTATTCCAGATAAATAATCTCCAGCTATAGTATCTCTTATAGCATTGGTAATGATTAAACCAGGAACTAATAGCATAATTGCACCTATTATGGTCTTATCTATATGGCTTGCAATTCCAAGTGAGAATAATATTATAGCAAAAAAGGCTGAAATGCCACCGCCTATGGAGTTAATGAAAAATTCATTTACAGATAATTTTTCAAATTCATTGGTAATTATTTTAACTATTAAACCAACTAATGTAGCTGAGATTAAATCTTTTATATCTCCACCAAAAAGATATGAAAATGCACCTGCAGCAATAGCAGAAAAAATTAGGGTAGTTGTTGTTGAATATCTATCTCCTGCATTAACTTTAAGGAGAGAGTTATAAAAATCATCAAGATTGGTGTTTTTTTGAAGTGATCTTGATAAATTATTAATTAAATCTATTTTATTAAGGTCAACCCCTCTAGAAGTGACTCTTTTAATTAATGATAAGGTCTCATTATTATTAGAAATAGAAACCATTATACCAGTGGGAGTAACAAAACTGTCTGCAGTTTCTACACCAAAGGATAAACAAATTCTGCAGATAGTTTCTTCTACCCTATAGGTTTCTGCACCACTCTCTAACATAATTTTACCTGCAAAGGTAGCAACCTTTAGAAGCTTATTCAAATCCATAAAAACTTCCTACTTTCTAAACAAATTCTTTATGTATTATAGCACAAGTAAATTATATATAACATAAAAATTAGTTGATAAAAGTAATAATTAACCTTATAATTGATTAAAAAGAGTAATTGGGGTGACAGTATAAAATGAATTTTGACAATGTATCAAAAGTAGATAAAGAAATCTACGAATTAATGGAAAAAGAATTAAAACGACAACAAAATGGAATTGAACTAATAGCATCAGAAAACTTTACTAGTGAAGCTGTTATGGAAGCTATGGGATCTCATTTAACTAATAAATATGCAGAAGGATATCCAGGTAAAAGATATTATGGTGGTTGTCACGTAGTTGATGAAGTGGAAGAAATAGCAAGAAATAGAGCTAAAGAACTTTTTGGAGGAGAACACGCAAATGTACAACCTCATTCAGGTTCACAAGCTAATATGGCAGTATACTTTACAATATTAAATCCAGGAGATACTGTTCTTGGAATGGATTTAAGCCATGGTGGACATTTAACTCATGGTTCACCAGTTAACTTTTCAGGAAAGTTATTCAATTTCGTCTCATATGGAGTAGATAAGGAAACAGAGGTTATAGATTATGATAATGTTAGGAAGCTTGCTTTAGAGCATAAGCCAAAGCTTATAGTAGCTGGTGCTAGTGCATATTCTAGAACTATTGATTTTGCAAAGTTTAAAGAGATTGCTGATGAAGTAGGAGCATATTTTATGGTTGATATGGCACATATAGCTGGTCTTGTAGCAGCTGGAGTACATCCATCACCAGTTCCATATGCAGATTTTGTAACAACTACAACTCATAAGACTTTAAGAGGTCCTAGAGGTGGATTAATAATATGTAAAGAAAAGTTTGCTAAAGATTTAGATAAAAATATATTTCCTGGAATGCAAGGTGGACCTTTAATGCATGTAATTGCAGGAAAAGCTGTTTGCTTAAAAGAAGCTTTAGAGCCAAATTTTAAAGAATATATGACTCAAGTAGTTAAGAATTGTAAAGTACTTGGTGAAGAATTAACTAAAAAAGGATTTAAGCTTGTATCAGGAGGAACTGATAATCACTTAATTCTTGTTGACTTAAACAATAAAGATATAACAGGGAAAGAAGCAGAAAATTTACTTGATTCAATAGGTGTAACTTTAAATAAAAATACAGTTCCAAATGAAACTAGAAGTCCATTTGTTACATCTGGAGTTAGAATAGGTACAGCAGCTGTAACTACAAGAGGATTTAAAGAAGATGATATGAAAGTTGTAGCAGAGATAATAGATGAAGCTATTAAAAACAAAGATGAAAATTTAGATGGATTAAGAGCCAAAGTTGTAGAACTTTGTGCAAAACATCCTTTATATTAGAAATTCTAAGGCTATTATAGAACTAATAAAAAATTAGATCTATAATAGCCCATTTTATTAAATGTATATATACTTTTGTAATTATCACATATTGTATCTCAATAGGTAAATTTAAGAAAATGTTTTCAGAATTAAATGCTAACTTTTACAGAGGTAATTTCTCTTCCATGTCCAGGATAAAATAATTTTAAATTTAATAATTCAATTTTTTTTATGCTTTTTCTTAACATGTCAATGTCTTCTGCTATAAAGGTTTCAGAAGGATATATATAATTCATAAAAATATCACCACCTATTAATTCATTGTTATTTATAAGTACACCAATGGATCCTTTAGTATGTCCAGGCAAATGAATTATAGTTGCATTAATACCAAATTCTTCAAGAGGTTGTCCATCATTTAAAAATAAATCAGGCTCAAATTCATCAACAGATGTATTTTTGAAATGTCTTAGAGATATAATTTTAAAAACAGTGCCTAGTAAGGAATTTGAATAAATATCATTAATACAATTATTTTTAGATAATTTATAATCATCAGCGTGCATTGCAATTTTTGCATTAAAATGTTTAGCTAAAAAAGCAGCATTACTTATATGATCAATGTGACCATGAGTTAAAATTATTAGGATTATATTGTAATTTTTAAGTCTTTCTAACAGATAGTTTCTATATTTTTCTCTTGCTGTATCTATTAAAATGGCAAAATTATTACCTTCTATTAAATAACAATTTACATTACCACAAGGAATAGTAATTATTTTATACAATAAGTCCACCACCTATCTTAAGTATTTGTTTTAGTATAGCACTAATATGAATAAAATTCAATAATTGTAAAATAAAGTAAAGTATTTTAAGTTAAGAAAAATCTTATGATATAATTTATTATGAGGTGAAAAAATGAAATATATAGATTTACACTGTGATACAGCTGGTAGAATTTTATATGAAAATCAAGAATTAAATAGAAATGATTTTCAAGTTGATTTAGGCAAACTTAAAAAAGGAAATTGTTTAGCACAAACTTTTGCTTTTTTTATAGACTCAGAAAATACAAAAAATGTTTTTGGTGAATTTGAATTAATGTATAACAAATTTAAAGTAGAGATCAATAAAAATAAAGAGTATATAGAACTAGTTACTAATATAAATGAGCTTAAAATAGTAGAGGCAAAGGGAAAGATAGGAGCATTTTTATCCATCGAGGAAGGAGCAGTTTTAGGAAATGATATTAAAAATGTAAAAAAGGTCTATGATAAAGGTATAAGGATTATAACTCTTACATGGAATTATAAAAATAAAATAGGGTCACCTAATTATATGTATAGATACAAAGACAAAGGATTAAGTGATTTAGGTATAGAAATGGTTAAGGAAATGGAGAAGGTAGGGATTATTCCAGATGCATCTCATCTTTCTGATGGAGGATTTTATGATTTAATACGAATCTGTAAGAAACCATTTTTAGCTACACATTCAAATAGTAGAAAAGTGACAGAACATCCAAGAAACTTAACAGATGATATGATTAAACTTTTAGCTGATAAAGGGGGGGTTCTAGGAATAAATTTTTGTTCTGATTTCTTAGGGCAAAATGAAATATCATCAGTAGAAGATATGATATTTCATATCAAGCATATTAAAAATGTGGGGGGAATAGATGTTATTTCATTAGGAAGTGATTTTGATGGGATAAAAAATAAAGTTGAAATAAATGATGCATCTCAATTTAATAAGTTGGAATTAGCTCTTAGAAAAGAAAGGTTTAAAGAAGAAGAAATAGAAAAAATATATTACAAAAATGCATTAAGGTTGTTTAAGGAAAATTTAAAATAAGGAAAAGGACATAAAATATGAGTAAATTATTAGGAAAAGTTGCTATTATTACAGGGGCTTCTAGAGGGATAGGCAGAGCTATAGCAATAGAGCTTGGAAAAGAAGGAGCATCTATAATTATTAATTATTCTAAAGATGATGATGGAGCTAAAGAAACATTAAATATACTTACAGATTTGGGGGTCACATCTCATGTAATAAAAAAAGATATATCTACCTTTGAAGGAGCTAAAGAGTTGGTATGTGAAGTTTTAAAGCATTTTGGTAAAATAGATATATTAGTTAATAATGCAGCTAGAAGTGAAATAGGATTATTTATGGATGCAAGTAAAGAAGATATAGAGAGATTACTTGATACAAACTTGTTAGGGCCAATGTATTTAAGTAAACATACAATTCCACATATGATTGGGAAAGATGGTGTAATCCTTAATATATCATCTATGTGGGGAGATATAGGAGCTTCCTGTGAAGTTATATATTCAACATCAAAAGGAGGTTTAAACTTATTTACTAAAGCATTAGCAAAGGAAATGGCACCATCAAAAATAAGAGTAAATGCAATAGCTCCTGGAGTAATAGATACAAAAATGAATTCTTTTTTAAATGAAGAAGATAAAAAGCGTTTAGAAGAAGAAATTCCAATTGGAAGATTTGGATTGCCAGAAGAAATAGGGAAAACAGCAGTTTTTTTATGTAGTAGTGATTCAAGTTATATTACAGGCCAAATTATTAGAGTTGATGGTTCATATATTTAAAAAAATAGATTGATTGAAGTTGGTCTAACATTGATAAAGACGAAATTCAATTAATCTATTTCTATTTTTATTTAATTATTCACATCTGTAGCTTTAGGAAGGTAATATTTAAATTCAACACCAGTATGAGTATTAGCTAAAGAATATTTAAAGTTATGAAGTTCTAAAAGATTCTTTACTATTGATAAACCAAGTCCAGTACTATTTTGAACTCTTTGTCGTGCTTTATCTACTCTATAAAATTTATTAAATAGCTTGTCAAGTTCATTAGGGTCAATATAACTACCTTTATTTAAAACAGAAATTTTATATAAATCATCTTCTTCGCAAATAGATATCACAATATCATTATTTTCAGGAGTATATTTAATGGCATTAGTAATAAGATTTGTTAATACTTGTTCCATTTGAAATATATCTGCAAATACATAAGAATATGCAGTTGATTCATTAAAAATAATATGTAGATGATTTTCTTCAGCATTAACAGAATGCTTTTTTACTAGTTTGCTTAATAATCTATTAATATTGAAAGTTTCAAATTTAGGTTTTATAACTCCAGATTCTAGTTTTGAAAGTTCAAGCATATTAGAAACTAGAACTCCCATTTTTTTAGACTCATCTATAATAGTTTCTAAATACATAGATGTATTTTCACCTGATACTATGCCATCTTTTATTCCTTCAGCATAACCTTCTATAATTCCTATAGGAGTTTTAAGTTCATGACTTACAGAAGCTATAAAATCCTTTCTCATAAGTTCTAGACTTCTTTCTTTTTCAATATCAGCTTCTAATTTTTGATTTTTCTCTTTAAGATCTTTTAAAGCATTGTCAAGATTTGAAGATAAGAAGTTAAGTGTATTTGCAAGGCTTCCTATTTCATCTTGAGAACTTATAGTACATCGTTCATTAAAATCCATTTTACTCATCTTAAGTGCAACATTATTTAGCCTAATAAGAGGCTTTGAAATGAGATTTGAGTAGAATGATGATAGAAATATTGAAATAAATATAAATCCAATAAATATGTAAACATAAAATTGGCTCATAACATCGGATGCTTCCTGTATTGGTTGTATGGATGCTATAGCTATAACAAAACAATCATTTTTAGAATTCAAAGACATAGATGAAGCAACACCTATTTTTCTATTTCCAGAAATGTCATCATCAAATGTTTCAACTATAGGTTGATCCTTTGTAAGCATTTTAGGCAGAGAGCCTTTATTTAGCAAAATATTAAAAAATATTTGAAATGTATTATCACTAGATGGTGTATTACTTTTGTCAGGAAGAGTTAAAAACTCACCATTTGAAGATAAAATAGCAACTTTTGAATTTGTCTTTTCTTCAAGGTTTTTCATGGCAGTAAGTAGACCAGAACTATTAGATAATTCAAATGAATATAAGCGTTTAAAACTACTAACCTCAGTAACCAAACGACTTTGCTTTTGCTTTTCATAAAAACCTTGGAAGAAAACCTTCTGAAAAATTAAGGTTGTAGCCATTAATGTAATTAGTAAACCTAAAGTTATAAAAAAAAGTTTAAATGATAATTTTTGTTTCATTTTAATGCACCTCAAATTTATAGCCGCTACCTCGTACAGTTACAATATAGCCAGCTTTTTCTCCAAGTTTTTCTCTTAGTCTTTTTACATTTGTGTCCACAGTTCTAATATCACCATAATAATCTATGCCCCAAACATGGTCTAAAATATTGTCTCTAGAAAGAGCTATCGATTCATTATCAACTAAATAAACTAGTAAGTCATATTCTTTAGGGGAAAGTGATAGTGGAACATCATTTATTTTAACTTCCCTTGATAATTTGTTAACTATAAGTCCTTTGTAATCTTGAGAGCTTGAATCAACATCTTCTCTTGTTCTTTTTAACAAAGCTTTTACTTTAGCAACTAAGACTTTAGGGCTAAAAGGTTTAGTAACGTAATCATCAGCACCTATATCATAGCCTTGTAGTTTATCTTCTTCTTGGTCCTTAGCAGTTAAAAGTATAACTGGAAGGGTAGAGACTTCACGAATTTTATCAAGAAGTGTTAAACCGTCCATAACAGGCATCATTATATCTAATATTATAAGGTCAACTTTTTTCTCTTTAAATATATTTAAAGCTTCTTCACCATTTTCTGCTTCATAAATTGTGAAACCTTCTTTTGAGAAGTAGTCTCTAAGCAAAAATCTTATTCTAAATTCATCTTCAACTATAAGAATAGTTTTCTTCATATATAATCTCTCCAATTCTAGGTAAATTTAAATGTTAATTTAAGGTTGTATACCTAATATTATATATAAAAGTAGCAAGATATAAAATAGAATAATATAATATTATTATTGTAATGTATATAGATAAAGGTTATATTTAAACTTATTATATAAAAAAGATGAGGAGATTTTGAATGGAAAAATTAAATTTCGATGTAGAGAAGCATATTTTAAGTAATGGATTGAAAATTTTAACTATAAAAAAAGACACACATATTGCCTCGATTAATATAGGAATAAAAGTAGGAGCTTTAAATGAAACTTTAGAGGAAAAGGGAATAAGTCATTTTGTTGAGCATATGATTTTCAAAGGTACAAAAAAGAGAAGTAATGAAGAGCTAAATCATGAGTTAGAATCTTTAGGGGGAGAATATAATGCCTATACTGAATATAATTCTACTGTTTATACGATAAGTTGTTTAAGTGAAGAACTTGCAAACGGAGTAGAACTTCTTGCTGATATGATAACTTCATCAAGTTTTTCAAAGGAAGAAATTGAAAAAGAGAGAGGGGTAATACTTGCAGAAATAAGAACTAGTAAGGACGATATAGAAGATTTAAGTTTTAAAAAAGTAAATGAGATAGCATTTGAGACAAGTCCTTTAAAATATGATGTTACTGGAATAGAAAAAAAAGTTAAAAATTTTACAAGAGAAGATATAGTGAACTTTTACAAAAAGTATTATAGTCCTAAGAATAGCTTAATTACAATTGTTTCTTCAATGGAGCATGAAGTGGCAAAAAAACTTATAGAAGAAAAATTTGTTTCATGGGAAGGTTCAGAAGTTAAAGAACCAAAAGTAACCCAAGAAAAAAATGCAAATATAAAAATAACTAGTTATAAAAATGATATGGAACAAAGTACAATAGTATATTTATATACATTTTATGATTTAGATAAGGAATATGAATTACCTTTAAGAATACTAAATCATAGGTTGGGAGAAAGTTCAAATTCATTGCTATTTAGAGAGATTAGGGAAAAAAGAGGATTGGCATATGATATATATACTCAATTAGATATGACAAAATATATAAAAACGTTATATATATATACAGCAGTAGCAGATGAAGATGTAGAAGAGACAATAAATGCGATAGATGAAACATTAGATGGAATAGTAAATGGGCAAATTGTAGTTGGAGATAGAGACTTAGATATAATGAAGAAAGTTCATAAAACAGCAGTTATATCTACTTTGGAGGATTCAGCAGAATTATGTAATTATATACTTCATCAAGACCTTGAAGATGAGGATATATTTGAGTTTTTAAAGGATATGGAAGGATTAAACACCTTAAATAGGGGAAAAATATATGAAGTATCAAAACTTGTTTTAAAAAATCCTACGATACATATTCTGAAATCTTCAAGGGAGTAGGAAAAATGGCTAAGATAACTCAAATAGAAAATCAAAAGAAAAATAAGGATAGAGTAAATATATATTTAGACCATAACTATGCTTTTGCAGTAAATATAGAACTTGTCTACAAAGAAGGGTTAAAACTGAATTTAGAAATTGATGAAAAAAAACTTTATGAAATAGTTAAAAAAGATAATTTTATTAAGTGTAAAGAAGCATCTCTTAGGATAATTGAGAGAAATTACAAAACAGAAAAAGAAATTAAGGAAAAGTTAAGGGAAAAGGGATATGATTTAGAAGAAGTATTGAAAACATTAGAATTTTTAAAAGAATATAATTTTGTAAATGATGAATTATATACCAAGATGTATGTAAAAGATAAGCTTAAAACTCAAGGCAGAGAAAAAATAAAATATACATTATTAAATAAAGGTATCGATAATAATCTTATAGAAGAAGAATTTAGTTTAATTGATAAAGATGAAGAAAAAAATATAGCTATAGAACTAGCAAGAAAGAAGTATTTATCACTAATTAAAAAAGAAAGTGATAGTTATAAATTGTGGAATAAACTTTGTAGATTTTTATTAGGAAAAGGTTATAATTATTCTATAGCTAAAGAAGTTATTCAAGAGGTTATTCATATGGATTAAAGGAGAAATTTTAGTATGAATTTTGATATTCAAACAATTTTATGTATAGGAGTTATATTGATTTCCATAATTGCAACAATGTTAAGAGTTATTCATAGTGATGATTTAGATGATGCAATAGAACCTATTTTATCAGGTTTTGCAACTATAATAGCATTTTTTATTATTATTGGTTTCTATGAAAAAATTAGTTTGGAAACTAATAATATTTTAAATAAATATTTTTCAGGTAGTATAGTTAACAGTGGAATATCACGTGTTTTATCCTTAGTTTTAGTGTTTTTTTTAATAAAGTTTATAATAGAAACTTTATTGAAAATAATAAATTCCTTATCATTGAGTAATGCAATAAAAAAGTTAAATATAAATAAAGGATTTTTAATTATATTTTCCACTATTTTTGGTGCTATAAGAGGAATGATAGGAATAGTTATATTATGTATTACTCTAATTTTATATAATAGTATTGCTTCGGGGAATAGACATATAGATGTTTTAGATAATTTAGCAGCATATAATAAACTTGAAAGGATTATTGATGAAAGTAAAATTCAAAAAGTTTCAAATGGCATACTAGAAAGTGTTTCTAATAATAAAGTATATTATTATAATGGTGTCACAATAGATGAAGGAGTTAAATCAAATAATCAAATAGATAATAAAGCTGTTGAAATAACAAAAAAGGATAAAACTGATAGAGAAAAAGCTAAAAGTATTTATACATGGGTTGGAAGCAATATAGTATATGATGATGCAAAAGCTACTCAAGTTATGAGTCAAGCTTCTTCAAATTATGAAAGTGGAGCAATACCAGCATTTAGGGATAAAAAGGGAATATGTTTTGATTATGCATGTTTGTATACAGCTATGGTAAAAGCAATTGGGCTTAAAAGCAGGGTGGTCATAGGAGAAGCCTTCAATGGAAATGAATATATAAGTCACTCTTGGAATCAAGTATATCTTAAAGATGAAGGAAAGTGGGTTAATGTAGATTCAACATTTTATCCAGCAGGAGAATATTTTGATAGTGAGAATTTTAATAAAGAATATAGAACTAAAAATATAGCGGGAGAGTTTTAGAAACTCTCCTATTTTTTGACTATACGAGAAGTTATAAGTTTAATAGCTTTTTCACAATCTGTATCTTCATTATTAAGAGCCCATGCAATATTAAAATTTATTAGGGCTTTATTTGTATCTTCTTTCATAGCATAACAATAACCGAGATTAAAGTAATATTTGCTCTCCTTATGTAGTTGAAGAGCTTCTTTTATCATAGTTATTGCATTATCGTATTCTCTCAATTTAATGAAGCAAACTCCAGAATTGTAATATGAACAGGCTTCATTATCTTTTATCTCAATTGCCTTTTTGTAACAATCGATAGCTCTTTTATAGTCTTGAGTATTATAGAGTTTATTACCTTCATTAAAAAAGCTCATATGCCCTCCTTTAATATAATTTAAAGTAGTTTGTTCTTTATGATTATAGACATAGTTGTTATATTATATACAAAAATAACATATCATATTACCATTTATTGAAAGTTTAAATCAATCTTAAAATATGATGTGAAACTTGAAAAACATAATAGAAACGGTATAATATTAAGTAGTCATAAAATATATAAGTAGGTGTATGAATGAAAAAATATAGTATAGGATTAGACGTTGGCTCAACAACCGTTAAGGTTGTTGTATTAGATTACAACCAAAATATATTGTACAGTAACTATAAAAGACACTTTTCTGATATAAGAAGTACCATAATAGAAATAATTAAAGAAGCATATATCAGTGTTGGTGAGGCCTTGGTTACAGTAAGTGTTACTGGATCAGGAGGCCTTTCTGTTTCTAAGTGGCTTAATGTAGATTTTGTACAAGAAGTAATAGCATGCACTAAAACAGTAGAAGAATTAGTGCCAGAAACAGATGTTGCTATTGAACTTGGTGGAGAGGATGCAAAGATTACATATTTTAAGGGTGGAATAGAACAGAGAATGAATGGTACATGTGCAGGGGGTACAGGCGCATTTATAGATCAAATGGCAGCACTTTTAAATACAGATGCATCAGGACTTAATGATTTAGCTAAATGCTATAAAGTTATTTATCCTATAGCATCTAGATGTGGAGTTTTTGCTAAAACAGATGTACAACCTTTAATAAATGAAGGGGCAAAAACAGAAGATATAGCAGCGTCTATATTACAGGCAGTAGTAAATCAAACAATAAGTGGGCTTGCTTGCGGAAAGCCAATAAGAGGAAAGGTGGCATTTTTAGGAGGCCCTTTGTTCTTCTTATCAGAGCTTAGGCAAAGATTTATTGATACTTTAGAATTAAAGGATGATGAAATAGTATTTCCTGAAAATTCACAGCTATTTGTTGCTCATGGAGCAGCACTTTTATCTCAAAAATCAAAAGAAATTGAAATAAAAGATTTAGTTAAAAAAGTTGAAAAAATTTCAGGTATAAGTGATGATGGGGTAGAAAGACTTAATCCTTTATTTAAAGATGAGGACGATTATAAAAAGTTTACTGAAAGACATAGCAGAGCAAAAGCAAAAAGAGCTGATATAAAAAACTATAAAGGAAAAGCTTTTTTAGGTATAGATGCAGGGTCTACAACAACAAAAGTTGTATTAATAAATGATAATGGGGATATATTATATAACTATTATGGAAGTAATGGGGGGAATCCACTAAATAAGGTTATAGAAATTTTGAAGGATTTGTATTCAAAATTAAATGAAGATATAGAGATAGTTAATTCAACTGTAACAGGGTATGGAGAAGCTTTAATAAAAGCAGCTCTACATGTTGATATTGGAGAAATTGAAACTATTGCTCATTACAAAGCATCAGAATATTTTTTACCTGGAGTAGATTTTATTCTAGACATTGGTGGACAAGATATGAAGTGCTTAAGAATAAAGAATGGAGTAATAGACTCTATATTATTAAATGAAGCATGTTCATCAGGTTGTGGATCTTTCATAGAAAGTTTTGGAAAATCTCTAAATATGAAAGTTGAGGATTTTGCTAAGGCTGCAGTATCATCAAAAGCACCAGTAGACTTAGGTTCTAGATGTACTGTATTTATGAATTCTAGGGTTAAGCAAGCTCAAAAAGAAGGTGCACAAGTTTCAGATATTTCTGCAGGACTATCTTACTCAGTTATTAAAAATGCTTTATTCAAGGTTATAAAAATAAGAGATGAAAAAGAAATGGGCGAAAAGATAATTGTTCAAGGTGGTACATTCTATAATGATGCAGTACTTAGAAGTTTTGAACTCATCTCAGGAAGAGAAGCTATAAGACCAGATATAGCAGGTATTATGGGTGCATTTGGGTCAGCTATAATTTCAAAGGAAAGATATGTTGAAGGAAATAAATCTAGCTTATTAAGCAAGGAAAAAATAGATAGTTTTACAATGAAAGCAGATTTTAGAAGATGTGGACTTTGTGGAAATAACTGCTTATTAACTGTAAATAAATTTTCTACAGATGAGGAATTTATTTCAGGAAATAGATGTGAAAGAGGTCTAGGAATAGAAAGGACTAAGGAAGAGGTTCCTAATTTATTTAAGTATAAGTTAAAGAGAACTTTTAATTATATTCCATTAAAGAAGGAAGAAGCTAAAAGAGGTTCAATAGGTATTCCAAGAGTGCTAAATATGTATGAAAATTATCCACTTTGGTTTACTTTGCTTACAAACCTTGGATTTAGGGTTGAACTTTCTCCTATTTCAAGCAAAAAGGTTTATGAGTTGGGGATAGAGACAATTCCATCAGAATCAGCATGTTATCCAGCTAAGATTTCACATGGACATATTATGTCTCTTGTAAATAGAGGAATAGAAACAATATTTTATCCATGTATTTCTTATGAAAGAAAGGAATTTAGTGATGCAAATAATCACTATAATTGCCCTATGGTAACTTCATATCCAGAAGTAATAAAAAATAATATGGATATAATTAAAGAAAAAAATATTAAATTTATGGAACCTTTCTTATCATTAGAAGACAAAGATGTTTTGGCTAAAAGAATTGTAGAAGAATTTAAAGAGTTTAATGTTACCAAAGAAGAAGCTAAGAAAGCAGTTTATGAAGCTTTTCTTGAAAGAGATAGGTTTGATAAGGATTTAAGAGAAAAAGGAAAAGAAGTTTTAGAATATATAAATAAGACTGGCAAGAAGGGGATAGTTCTAGCAGGTAGACCATATCATATAGATCCAGAAATACATCATGGGATACCAGATATAATTACTTCTTTTGATATGCCTGTATTAACAGAAGATAGTATAGTGTACTTGGGAGAATTAAATGAACCATTAAGAGTTGTTGATCAATGGACATATCATTCAAGATTATATAGAGCAGCAAATTTTGTATCAAAAAATGATTCCTTAGAACTTATACAACTTAATTCTTTTGGATGTGGACTTGATGCAGTGACTACAGATCAAGTAGCTGAATTGTTAGCTTCGAGAGGAAAGATATATACATGCTTGAAGATTGATGAAGGTAATAATTTAGGTGCAGCTAAGATAAGAATAAGATCATTAAAAGCAGCTATGGAAGAAAGAGAAAGAGATGGATATATTCCATATTTTGAAAAGATAGAGTATAAAAACCCTATATTTACAAAAGAAATGAAAAAGAATCATACAATACTTGCACCACAAATGTCACCAATTCATTTTGATATTATAGAAGAAGCTGTGAGATCTTGCGGATATAATTTAGAAGTTCTTCCATCAATTGATAATGAAGCTGTTGAATATGGATTAAAATATGTAAACAATGATGCATGTTATCCTTCTATAATAGTGGTAGGGCAAATAATACACGGATTGAAATCAGGTAAATATGATGTAAATAATACTTCAGTAATAATTACACAAACAGGTGGAGGATGTAGGGCTACCAATTATGTCGGATTCTTAAAAAAAGCATTAAGAGAAGCTGGATTTGAGCAAATTCCAATACTTTCATTAAATGCTGTAGGACTTGAAAAACAACCAGGGTTTAAAGTTTCTTTAAAGCTTATACAGAGAGCTCTTATGGCACTTGTTTATGGAGATTTATTTATGAGAGTTCTATATAGAACTAGACCTTATGAGAAAGTTAAAGGATCAGCAAATGCTCTTCATGAAAAATGGAACAAGATAGCTAAAGAAAATGTTCAAAATGGAAGTAAAAGAGAATTTAATTCAAATATTAAAAAGATTGTTGAAGAATTTGATAACCTTGAATGTCTAGACATAGTTAAACCTAGAGTAGGGTTAGTTGGAGAAATATTAGTTAAATTCCATCCAACAGCTAATAATGATGTAGTTAATATAATTGAGTCAGAAGGAGCAGAAGCTGTAATGCCTGATTTAATGGATTTCTTCTTCTATTCTGCATATGATGAAGATTTTAAGTATAAAAATTTAGGTGCTAGCAAGCTAAATAGAAATATGTATATGCTAGCAATTGGATATATGGAAAGTTATAGAAAAACTATGAAAAAGGTTTTAGATGCTTCAAAGAGATTCCATGCACCTAAGCATATAGTAGAACTTGGTAAAATGGCATCACCAATACTTTCTCTTGGAAATCAAACTGGAGAAGGATGGTTCTTAACAGCAGAAATGATTGAACTTATTGAAAGTGGAGCAGATAATATTATATGTATGCAACCATTTGCTTGTTTACCAAATCATGTTACAGGTAAAGGGATGATTAAAGCATTAAAAGAAAAATATCCATCTGCTAATATAGTTGCTGTTGACTATGATCCAGGAGCTTCTCAGGTTAACCAACTTAATAGAATTAAGTTAATGTTATCAGTTGCATTTAAAAAAGTAGAAGAAATAACTTTAGAATTACCAGCTGATAGAGAAGCAAGTATAACCAATGATGGAATATTTTTTAGCGAAAATTAAAAAATAAATTTAGAAAAGGTAGAATTATATTTTAATAATTCTATCTTTTTTTAAAAATTTAAATGAAGAATAAAAAAGATAAAGGTGGACATTATATTATGGAGGTGATGATGATGAGTAATAAAATGAAAGAAAATAATACAAGAAAAAAGAAAAATATAAATCATAATCCACAAGCTGAAAGTGTCAAATCTGTTTTTGGAGATCCTAAAGCAAAAGAGTATGATCCTACAGATTTTAAAATTTGATAAAAATATATATGAAAAAGACATAAATATACAGAAGGTATATTTATGTCTTTTTTTTGAACATGAATATAGTAATCAAATTCTATGCCAAAAATGTAATCGATATCATAAAATTCTAAAATAGAAGCATGAAATAGATATTTTACATAAAAATTACTTAAAGCTGATTAAAGGCGTATTTTGTGAAAATTGGTATAAAATAGAAAGGAATTGTGAGAAAATATACATATGAGATATTAAAAAATAAGTTTGAAAATTTGCAAAAAAATAAATATTTACTTTTTTGCAAATATCTTAAAGAGGCAGTTTTCTATCCTAAATTATTTTGACGAATAATTGGATATATTTTTGGGGGATTTACGAGTACTACAGGACACTTTATGAAAATATGTAGAAAAAAATACAATATATGTGAGAAAATAATAAAAACTATGACTTAGAGGGGGAGAAATAATGAACAAAAAATTATGTGCTTTAATAGGAGCATTAGTTGTAGGTTCAATATTAACTACAACTAATGCAATTGCAAGTACAGGACCTACTGAAAATCCTGTGCCTAACTATAAAAGTACTTATACATGGAACAAAGCAAATACAGGAGCAGGTGGCGGTTATATCCCAGCCATCATATTCAACCAAAGTGAAAAAGATTTAATATATACACGTACAGATATGGGGGGAGCATATAGATGGGATTCAAAAACTAATTCATGGATAGGATTATCAGATTGGATAGGCTATGATAATTGGAATCTGCTTGGTTGTGAAAGTTTAGCTACAGATCCTGTAGAGACAAATAGAGTATATATAGCTGCAGGTACATATACAAATGATTGGGCAGGAAATGGGGCAATTTTAAGATCTACAGATAAAGGCGATACTTGGGAAAAAACAGATTTGCCATTTAAAATAGGTGGAAATATGCCAGGACGTTCAATGGGAGAAAGATTGGTAATCGACCCAAATGATGATAAGATACTTTATCTTGGAACACATAATGGAAATGGTTTATGGAAAAGTGAGGATTATGGAGTAACTTGGAATAAGGTAGAGTCATTTACTAATACAGGTGATTATGTTGATCCAAACTTTAAGGATACAACTGGAGTAGTATGGGTTACATTTGATCCTAGCACAGGAAGCAAAGGAAGTGCTACACAAACAATATATGTTGGAGTAGCTGATACGAAAAATAGTATTTATAAAAGTAGTGATGGTGGAAAGACATGGAATGCTGTAGAAGGACAACCTAATTTAGCAAATCAACCAAGTTGGATAACCATTGATGACACTACAAAGCAAAAAATACCAAGAGCGTTCCTACCATATCATGGGGTTTTAGCATCAGATGGAAATTTGTATATTACATATAGTAATGATTGTGGACCTTATGATGGAAGTAGAGGAGACGTTTGGAAGTATAATACAAAGACTGGTGAATGGAAAAATGTAAGTCCAATACCATCAAGTAGTGATGATAATTACTTTGGGTATGGTGGTTTAGCTGTAGACCCTCAAAATCCAAATACAATAGCAGTAACAACTATATCATCATGGTGGCCTGATACTCATATTTATCGTAGTACAGATGGAGGAGCAACATGGAAATCAGCATGGGAATGGGAAGGATATCCAACACGTAAGCTTAATTACACTATGGATATATCTAAAGCACCATGGCTTGATTGGGGAACCGTTGCACAAATACCAGAGGTAAATCCAAAGCTTGGATGGATGACTGGAGGAATATCTATAGATCCATTTAACTCTGATAGGATGATGTATGGTACAGGAGCTACTCTTTATGGTAGTGATAATTTCACAAATTGGGATAAAGGTGAAAAGATTAAGATAGATGTAAAAGCAACAGGTATTGAAGAAGAAAATGTATTAGCATTGGCAAGTCCTTCATCAGGAACAGCACATTTAATCACTGGCATGGGAGATGTAAGTGGTTTTGTTCATGATGATTTAACAGCTGTTCCGAAAACTATGATGAATACACCAAACTTTAATACATGTAGCATAGATTATGCTGAAACAAAGGCAAACTTTGTAGTAAGATCAGGAAATGTTTCTAAGGATAAAAAGAATACTACAAGGAGCTGTGCATTTTCTTATGATGGAGGACATAATTGGTTTTCAGGACAAGATATTCCTGGAATTAGTGAAGAAGCTGGTGGAACTGTTGCAGCAGCAGCAGATGCAAGTGTAGTAGTTTGGAGTCCAAGTGGATCTGGAACTAAGAAAGCTTATTATTCAACAAATAATGGTAGTGCGTGGATTGCAACTAGTGGTTTACCTGATGGAGCAAAAGTAGCATCAGATCGTGTTAATCCAAAGAAATTCTATGGTTATGTAAATGGAGAATTTTATGTAAGTACTGATGGTGGAGCAACATTTGCTAAAACATCTGCAGCAGGATTACCTGTTAATGGTAAGTTTAAAGCTGTACCAGGAATGGAAGGAGAAATATGGCTTGCTGGTGGTGCTGATGGTATGTGGCATTCTAAAGATTCAGGTAATAGCTTTACAAAGATAGATGGAGTTCAATCAGCAGAGACGGTTGGATTTGGTAAAGCAGGAGAAGGAAAAGACTATATGTCAATTTATACTGGTGCAAAAATAGGAGATATTCGTGGAATATTTAGATCAGATGATGAAGGTAAAACATGGATAAGAATAAATGATGATAATCATCAATATGGAGCTGCAAATGCTGATATTTCAGGAGATCCAAGGATTTATGGAAGAGTATATATAGCAACTAATGGCTTAGGCGCTATATATGGAGATATAAAAGAAGAAGAAAAACCACTTTATGGAGATGTAAATGATGATGGAGAAATAGGCTTAGCTGATTTTGTACTCCTAAAAAAATATATATGCGGAGTTAAATTAAATAATTTTGATTTGAAAAATGCTGATGTAAATCAAGATGGAGTAATAAACATACTAGATTTAGCAACATTAAAAGATATTATGTAATATATCGTAAAATATTAAAAAAAGTATCTTAAAATACTTATTGTAATAAAAAAGTGTTTTATGACAATATAAGGGTAATAAAAGAAAAAAAGTAGAAATATAGAAGAAAAATGTGTAATAATATGGAAGGCAATATTCAAGTTAGTAGACTCAAAATTAATATAGATGGAGTTTTTACCTATATTAATTTTAGTATATAAATAAATTTTTATAATATTTGGGAGGGGAAATATAAATGAAAAGATTAAAAGTTTGTTCAATTATTACAGCAGCATTGGTATCTGCATCAATAACAGCACCAATCAGCAATTCAACAGCTTTTGCAAAAGAAAATAATACTAATGTACAAATGTTAAGTTCAGATAAGATAGCTGCAACAGAAAGCAGCAAAGTTACTATAGATGTAACAAATAGTAATAATGCTACTAGTACAAATGCTTTAAACCCTAAGTTTAAAATAACAAATACATCAGGGGAAGCAATAAATCTTTCAGATTTGAAATTAAAATATTACTACAATTCAGATGGAAGTGAAAAACAAAATTTCTGGTGTGACTATTCAGGAACAACATCAGGAACTTACAAAAACTTCACAGGAAATGTTGTAGGAAGTATTAATCCATATACAACAGCAGATGGTGGTAACACTAATACTTATTTGCAAATTGCATTTAATAGTGCAGCTGGAACACTTGAAGCTGGTCAAACAATGGAGGTTCAAACAAGAATTGCTAAGGAGAATTGGACAAACTATGACCAATCAAATGATTATTCATTCAATGCAAATGGTACATCACCTTGGAACAAGGTAACAGCAGAACTTGGAAGTGAACTTATATGGGGGCAAGGACCAGTTCCAATTAAAGATTCAGTAATTAATCCTAAAAATGTTGAAGTAGATAAGGCTGCCATAAAAGATGCAACTATAAATGTGGATTATCAAGGAAATACTTTAAGTGCAATTAAAAATGGCGATTATACTTTAGCTAAGGGTAAAGATTACACAGAAGCTGATGGAAAGGTAGTATTAAGTCAAAGTTATTTAAGCACATTATCATTAGGAGATTATACACTTGCATTTGATTTTAACCAAGGTGCAGATTCAAATTTAGCTCTTACTGTTATAAATTCTAATGCACAAGATTCAGTATTAACACCTAGCAGTATAGATGTAAATAAGTTGGCACTTAAAGATGCTACTGTAGATGTTCAATATAAAGGAAATACACTTAAAACAATAAAAAATGGAGATTCTGTTTTAACTTTAAACAAAGACTATAAAATAGTTGATGGAAAAGTAGTATTAACTAAGTCTTACTTAGGTTCATTACCAGTAGGACAAGCTTCTTTAGTATTCCATTTTGATGGAGGAAAAGATCAAACATTAACTGTTAATGTGGTAGAGGATTCATTAAGTGTAGAAATTGGAAAAGTTAGTGGTAAGCCAGGAGAAACAGTAGTGGTACCAGTAAAAGTTACAGGGATTAAAGCAGATAAAGGCTTATATGCATATAATTTCAAATTAGGTTATGACACAACAAAATTTGAGGATGTAAAAGTTACACCAGCAGAAGGGTGCCCAGAACCAGACTCAACATTCTCAGGATCTGTTGATGTAGAAAATGGAGTAATTAAAGCTAGATTTACAAATTCAACATTAAATGATGATCCATCACAAACAATTTTTAGTGATGGAGTATTAGTAAATATAAGTTTTAAAATAAAAGCAGGCTCAGAACCAGGTGTAAGTCCACTTACAGTAACAGATGAAGGAGAATACTATGGAGTTCCAAAGGAAGTAGGAGATACTGTAGATTTTAATCCTTATAAGGTGAATTATGTAACTGGATCAATAGAGATAGAAGATAACTATGCTAGTTCAATAATAACACCTGATAAAACTGAAGTAAGTAAGCAATCTCCAGATCAAATAAATGTAAGCGTAGATTATAAAGACAATAAGCTTGTAGCAATTAAAAATGGAGATGCTGTTCTAAAAGAAGGAAAAGATTACACAATAGTTGATGGAAAAGTAGTAATTAGTAGAGATTACTTAAAGACATTACCAGTAGGACAAACTGCATTAGTATTTGATTTTAATCATGGAAAAGATCAAACATTAACTATTAATGTAGTGGAAGATTCATTAAATGTAGATATTGCAAAAGTTAGTGGTAAGCCAGGAGATACAGTAGTAGTACCAGTAAAGGCTACAGGAGTTAAAAAGGATAAGGGCTTATATGCATATAACTTCAAGTTGGGATATGATACAACAAAATTTGAAGCAGTAACAGTTACACCAGCAGAAGGATGTCCAAATCCAGATTCAACATTCTCATCAGATGTTGATACAACTAATGGAGTAATTAAAGCTAGATTCACAAATTCAACATTAAATGATGATCCATCAGAAACAATCTTTAGTGATGGAGTATTGGTAAATATAAGCTTTAAAATAAAAGCTGGTGCAGAACCAGGTGTAAGTCCAATTACAGTAAAAGATGCAGGGGAATACTATGGAGTACCAAAGGATTTAGGTGGAGACATAGACTTTAATGCATATAAGGTAGGATATACAACTGGATCAATAGAGATACAAGATAATTATCCTAGTTCAGTAATAACAGCAGATAAAACTGAGGTAAGTAAACAATCACCAGATTCAATAAATGTAAGTGTAGACTATAAGGACAATAAGCTTGTAGCAATTAAAAATGGAGATGTTACCTTAAAAGAAGGAAAAGATTATACAATAACTGATGGAAAAGTAGTAATAAGTAGAGAATATTTAAAGACATTACCAGTAGGACAAACTGCTTTAGTATTTGAGTTTAATCATGGTGGAAACCAAACATTAAATATTAATGTAGTTGAAGATTCATTAGGTGTAGATATTGCAAAAGTTAGTGGCAAACCAGGAGATACAGTAGTGGTACCAGTGTCAGTTAAGGGAATTAAAAAGGATAAGGGCTTATATGCATATAGCTTTAAGTTAGGATATGATACAACAAAATTTGAAGCAGTAACAGTTGCACCAGCAGAGGGGTGCCCAAATCCAGACTCAACATTCTCATCAGATGTTGATACAACTAATGGAATAATTAAAGCTAGATTCACAAATTCAACATTAAATGATGATCCATCAGAAACAATCTTTAGTGATGGAGTGTTAATAAATGTAAGTTTCAAAATAAAAGCTAATGCACAAGCTGGTGTAAGTGCAATTACAGTAAAAGATGCAGGGGAATACTATGGAGTACCAAAGGCAATAGCTGATGATGTAGATTTTAATCCTTATGTAACAAGTTATACTGAAGGTACTGTAACTATAGAAAATGGTACTGATGAACAAAAGGATTCAACAATAACTCCTAACAGTGCAGGATTCGATAAAACAACTCCAAGTGATGTTGATGTAGATGTACAGTATAACGGAAATACTCTTGATGCAATTAAAAATGGAGATACTGCTTTAACTAAGGGTAAAGATTATACAGAATCCAATGGAAAAGTAGTGTTAAGTAAAGATTATTTAAACACATTACCAGAGGGAGACAATACACTTGTATTTGATTTCAATAATGGAAAAGACCAAAGTCTAACTATTAAGGTTAGTAAAACAGTAGTGGCAGTAGATTCTAAGTTAGATAAGGATTCTGCAAGTTTTGATGCAAATAGTCCAGCTGATGTATCAGTAGGTGTACAATATAATGGAAATACTCTTAATGGAATTAAAGATAGCAATAACTATTCTCTAGTAAAGGGAACAGACTATACTGAAAAAGATAACACAATTGTATTATCTCAAAGCTATTTAAGCAAATTAGCAGCAGGTTCAGTAACTCTTACTTTTGACTTTAGTGCAGGTAAAGATCAAACATTAACTGTTAATGTAACAGCAAAAAAATCACAACAGTTAACAATTGCAACAGATTCAATTGATGTTGTAGCAGGACAAACATTTGAAGTTCCAATATTACTAAAGGGTGTTCCAGCAGATGGAATCTTAGTTGGATCAGTAAATATTGATTATGACTCAAAAGTTTTGGAATGTGTTGGAGTAAAGAATGGAGCGTTAATTACAAATCCATCTTCTGATTTCTTTGCTGAAAATACAACTGATTTATCACTTGTTAGTATGAATTTCATGCAATCAAGTAAAGCTGGAGCAAGAAGTATAAAGACTGATGGTACTTTTGCAACTGTAACATTCAAAGTTAAGGCTAATGCAGCAAAAGGAACAACAACATTAAAAGAAGATCCAACACTTAAAATTAATATGTATAAAACTTTAAAAGATTCTATACCATTTGAAGTTAAACTTGGAACTATTAATGTAAAGTAAAAGAAATAGATTAAAAAATATAAGAAGGCTAATCTTTATAGTTGCTTATAAAGATTGGCCACTAAAAAATTAGATACATGATTTTTAAGAAAGGATGATAGCAATGAAGAAAAGGAAGAAATATGTTACTCTATTAATCCTTACTTTCTGTGCATCAATAATAATGCCAAGTTTAGTAAGTAATGCAGCAGAAGATGAAACTTTCAATTATGGTGAGGCTTTACAAAAAGCTATAATGTTTTACGATTTTCAACGTTCAGGCAAATTACCTTCAGATAAAAGGGATAATTGGAGAGCTGATTCAGGTATGAATGATGGGGCAGATGCTGGATTAGATCTTACAGGTGGTTTTTATGATGCAGGAGATCATGTGAAATTTAATTTGCCTATGTCATATACATCAACAATGTTGGCTTGGTCTTTATATGAAGATAGAGATTCTTATGAAAAAAGTGGACAACTTAAATATATAATGGATTCAATTAAATGGGCAAATGATTATTTTATAAAATGTCATCCAGAAAAAGATGTTTACTATTATCAAGTTGGAGATGGAGGAAAAGATCATAATTGGTGGGGACCTCCAGAAGTAATGCAGATGGAAAGACCATCATACAAGTTAGACAAACAAAATCCTGGAACAACAGTTAGTGCAGAAACAGCAGCTTCGCTTGCTTCAGCAGCAATTGTTTTTAAGGATACAGATGCTGAATACTCTGCAACTTGCTTAAAACATGCAAAAGAATTATTTGAATTTGCTGATGAAGCACAAAGCGATACAGGTTATAAAGCAGCATCAGGATATTATTCTTTAAGTAGTGGATTTTGGGATGAACTTTCATGGGCAGCAACTTGGTTATACATAGCAACTAATGATAATTCATATTTACAGAAGGCAGAAAGTTATGTTAGTCATTGGGGAGTTGAACAACAAACAACAACAATATCTTATAAATGGGGACAATGTTGGGATGATGTTCACTTTGGGGCTCAAATTTTGTTAGCAAGAATAACAAATAATTCATTATATAAAGAAAGTGCAGAAAGAAACTTAGATTATTGGACAACTGGATATAATGGAAATAGAGTTCAATATACACCAAAAGGATTAGCATGGATAAGCTCATGGGGAGCATTAAGATATTCAACTACCACAGCCTTTTTAGCAGGAGTATATTCAGAATGGGCAGGATGTACGCCTTCAAAAGTATCAATATACAAAGATTTTATGGAGAGTCAATTAAATTATGCATTAGGAAGTACAGGAAGAAGTTTTGAAGTAGGTTTTGGTACTAATTCTCCCCAAAATCCACATCATAGAGGAGCGCAAGGATCTTGGTTAGATAAGAAAGAAGTACCAGGTTATCAAAGACATATCCTTTATGGAGGGTTAGTAGGAGGACCTAGTGCTGATGATAGTTATAATGATGATGTTGAAGATTTTACTCATAACGAAGTAGCATGTGATTATAATGCTGGTTTTGTTGGGGCATTAGCAAAAATGTATAAGGAGCATGGAGGCAATCCTATAGAAAACTTTAAGTCAATAGAGCCTAAAACTAATGATGAGTTTTATGTAGAAGCTTCTGTAAATGCTAGTGGACCTAATTTTATGGAAGTAAAAGCATATCTATATAACAAATCAGGTTGGCCAGCAAAGGTTGGAGATAAACTTTCTTTTAAGTATTTTATAGACATAAGTGAAATTGTCAAAGCTGGATATAAAGCTGAAGATGTTTCAATAAGTACAAATTATAATCAAGGAGCTAAAGTATCTAATTTAATACCATGGGATGCAGAGAAGAATATATATTATGTTAATGTAGATTTTACAGGAACTAAAATATATCCAGGTGGACAACCACATTATAGGAAAGAAGTTCAATTTAGAATGTCAGCTCCATCTATTGCTCAAAATGCTCCTTATTGGGATAGTACAAATGATTATTCATATGAAGAAATAGAAAAAACACCTGGAGAAGCTCCAATTCAAACAAAAAAGATACCAGTTTATGATGATGGTGTTTTAGTATATGGAAATACTCCAGAGTCAAAAGAAACTATAAATATTGGCGATGTAAATGGAGATGGAGAAGTAACACTTTTAGATTATTTAACTTTAAAGAAATATATAAGTACAATGAATGGAAAAATTGATACTAAGGCAGCTGATATAAATAATGATGGATCAATAAATATTATGGATTTATTCCTTTTACAAGGAATGATATAGGGTAAAAGTATGAGGGGTGAAAATAATGAAACTTAAAAAATTAATGGCATTATGTTTGATTTTTTCAATAACATCAACAGTTTCCATTTGTAGACCAGCATTTGCAGATGAAACTGAAGTAAATAGTATAAATGTAAATATAGATACAAATTCAGGCAGACAAAATATTAGTCCATATATATATGGAACAAATTATGATTTTAATAAGGTTAATGGGGGAATACCAGAAGTTGCTACAGCTGTTAGGGCTGGGGGAAATAGATTTACAGCATATAATTGGGAAAATAATGCATCAAATGCTGGCAGTGATTATCTTCATGAAAGTGATAATTATTTAAATATGAATAGTCCTTATTCTGAGCAAAACATTCCAGGGCAAGTAGTAACTAAATTTCAAGATGATACATTAAAGACAAAATCAAAATATTCATTAGTTACTTTACAGATGGCAGGTTATGTTGCTAAAGATAAAAATGGACCAGTTTCAGAGGCTGAAGTTGCACCATCTTCAAGATGGATTGAAGTAAAACCAAAGAAAGATAGTGCATTTACAGATACACCAGATTTAAATGATAATGCAGTATATATGGACGAATTCGTTAACTTTTTAAATAAGAAATATGGAAAAGCAGATACTGATACAGGTATAAAAGCATATTCTTTAGACAATGAACCAGGGTTATGGTATACCACACATGCAAGGGTACATCCAAATAAGGTTAGTTGTAGTGAACTTGTTGATAAAAGTGTAGCTTTATCTAAAGCTGTTAAGGATGTAGATCCTAAAGCTGAAATTTATGGACCAGCTTTATTTGGAATGGGAGCTTTTCAATCCCTAGTAACTGCTCCAGATTGGGATGCTGTTAAAGCTCAAGGAAACTACACTTGGTTTGTAGATTACTATTTAGACAAAATGAAACAAGCTGAGGCTAAGGAAGGTAGAAGACTAGTAGATGTTTTTGATGTTCATTATTATTCAGAAGCAAAAGGTGGTGGAATTAGGGTAACTGATGATAAAAATTATAGCAATGTTGATTGTAACAAGGCACGTATTCAAGCACCTAGAACATTGTGGGATTCAAGCTTTACGGAAGATAGTTGGATAGGACAATGGTGTAAGAATTTAACGCCGATAATTCCTAAAATGAAAGATTCAATAAATAAATATTATCCAGGAACAAAGCTTGCTATAACAGAATACAATTTTGGTGGCGGTGGTCATATTTCAGGAGGAATAGCACAAGCAGATGCTTTTGGTATTTTCGCTAATCAAAATTTATACTTTGCTTCTCTTTGGGGATTAAGCGGAGGGTCTAACTATATTGAAGCTGCTTATAATTTATATAGAAATTATGATGGAAATAATTCGACTTATGGAGATATAAAAGTAAAAGCTGATACATCAGATATTGAAAATTCATCAGTTTATTCTGCAGTAGATAGTAAGGATGATTCAAAACTTCATGTTATTTTAATAAATAAAAACTATGATAAGCCAATGAAAGTTAATTTAAAACTTGATGGGGATAAAGTGTATTCATCAGGAAAGGTTTGGGGATTTGATGAAAATAGCTCAGATATAAAAGAAGAAACACCAATAACTGATGTAAGTAATAATACTTTAACATATGAAGTGCCAAAATTATCAGTTTATCATCTAGTATTAGATTCAAAAGCTAAAAAGTTAGGTGATGTTAATGATGACGGAAAAGTAAGTTTGGCAGATTTTATAGCATTAAAGAAATATATAAGCACAAATAGTGTTGAAATAAATACATTAAATGCAGATATCAATGGAGATTCAGTAATTAATATATTAGATCTTACATTACTTAAAGATTTAATATAAAAATGGTGATTTGAATTTAAGGGGGAATAGGGAAAATGATTAGAAAAAAAAGAAGTTTAATTACAATAATTGCTACTATGGGGATTTTAGCAACAACTATTATTTCAGGAAATAAAGTTAATGTAAGTGCAGCAGTTGATTCTAATAGTAAATCAAATGAAGTTACTGATACAACAGCAAAGAGTGGATTTGTAAAAGCTAATGGAAGTGAATTTGAATTAGATGGAAGTAAATTCTACTTTGCAGGTACAAATAACTATTACTTACCATATGCACCTAATTATATGATAGATGATGTATTCCAAAAAGCACAAGCCATGGGACTTAAGGTAATGCGTACTTGGGGATTTTTAGATGGAGATAAGAGTTGTGATATAGTTTTACAACCAAGTCTTGGAGTTTATGATGAAGCTGGATTTCAAAAGTTTGATTATGCAGTAAAAAAAGCTCAAGAGTCAGGAATGAAATTGGTAATTCCATTCATAAACAACTGGAAAGATTTTGGCGGAATTGATAAATATGTTCAATGGACAGGAGCAGGTAATCATGACAACTTCTTTACTAATGAAGCTTGTAAGACAGCATATAAAAACTATGTGAATCATTTCTTAAATAGAACTAATTCATTAACAGGAGTTAAATATAAAGATGATCCAACTATTATGACTTGGGAACTTGCTAATGAACCTAGATGTGGAGCTGATACTTCAGGTGTTACTCTTTATAATTGGGTTAAAGAAATGAGTGAATATATCAAGAGTATAGATCCAGATCATATGGTAGCTGTTGGAGATGAAGGTTTCTTTAATAGAAAAGGAAGTAGTGATTATGACTATAATGGTGGAGCTGGTGTAGATTGGGAGAAGATAATAACAATTCCTTCAATTGATTATGGTACTTACCACTTGTATCCAGATGGCTGGGGTAGGTCAGTAGAATGGGGTACTCAATGGATAAAAGATCATATTGATGCAGCAAAAGCTGTTAATAAACCTTCGGTATTAGAAGAGTATGGAATAAAGAGTAATCAAGAGAGTGTATATAAGACTTGGAATGATACAGTGTTAAATAATGGTGGCGCAGGAACAATGTTTTGGATCTTAACTGGAGTGGGTTTTGATGGAAAACAAGACTATCCAGATTATGATGGATTCCGTGTACTATATCCAAGTTCTATTGCAAGTGTAATTATGGAAAATGCAAAAGCTATGAGTGAAAAAAACACACCTAATGTTCTACTAGGTGATGTAAATGGGGATGGAAAAGTAAGTTTACAAGATGTACTTGCGTTAAAAAAATATATTAGTTCAAAAATTGGTGAAATTAATAAAACAAATGCAGATATGAATGGGGATAATACAATAAATATTTTAGATCTTGCATTATTAAAAGATGCTATTTAGTTTTTTATTAATTAAATTCTATCTTGTTTTGAATTAGGGGGGATAGGGAATGATTAAAAGAAGAAAGCAGTATATCACATTATTTGCAATTTTGGGAATGATAGCAACAACTATTATTCCTGGCACTATGGTTAAAGCCAGTGAAGATATTGATTATAAAACTGCACTAAAAGATTCAATAATATTTTATGATGCAAATAAGTGTGGTAAAGATGCTGGCGAGGATAATTATTTTAATTGGAGAAGTGCTTGCCATGTTACTGATGGAAGTGATGTTGGATTTGATTTATCAGGTGGATATCATGATGCTGGAGACCATGTGAAGTTTGGAATAACTCAAGGGTATGCAGCTTCAGTAATGGGATGGGCTTTATATGAATTTAAAGATGGTTTTGATTTAAGTGGCAATAAAGAAAAGCAAATTCAACAATTGAAATACTTTACAGATTATTTCTTAAAATGTCATCCAAATTCTAATACATTTTATTATCAAGTTGGAGATGGGGATGTTGACCATAATTACTGGGGAAGTCCAGAAAATCAAGCTGATGCAAGAAAAACATTATATGTTGCTGATTCAAGTAAACCAGCATCAGATGTTTTGGGTGAAACCTCTGCAGCTTTGAGTCTTATGTACTTAAATTATAAAGATAAAGATGCAAGTTATGCTGGCAGATGCTTACAGGCGGCTAAAGATTTATACAATATGGGAAAAAGCACACAAGGATGTGGTAATGGACAAAGCTATTATGTGTCATCTTCATATGGTGATGATTTAGCTTGGGCTGCTACATGGTTATATAAAGCTGATGGTAATAGTCAGTACTTAGATGAAGCAAAGCAATTTATAATGCTAAATTCAAATTCTTTAAATGATAACTGGACAATGTGTTGGAATAGTATGAAGCTTCCAGTAATTCTGAAATTGGCAGAAATAACTGGAGAAAGTAAATATAAAGATGCGATGAAATTTAACTTAGATTATTGGAAAAATTCTGTAAGAACAACCCCAGGTGGATTGAAATATTTAACTGAATGGGGAGTGCTTAGATATTCCGCAGCTGAATCAATGCTTGCATTAGTATATTATAAGCAAACTCAAGATGAGTCTTTAAAGAATTTTGCAAAATCACAATTAGATTATATATTAGGTAAAAATCCAAAGAATATGTCATATATGATAGGTTTTGGGTCAAACTATCCAAAGCATCCACACCATAGAGCAGCTAATGGATATACCTATGAACATGATGACTATAAAAAGGAAGCAAAACATGTATTAACTGGAGCATTAGTAGGTGGACCAGACGCAAATGATAACTATACAGATGAGATAAGCCAATATCAGTTTAGTGAAGTTGCAATTGATTATAATGCAGGTTTTGTAGGAGCTTTAGCAGGAATTGTGCAATTAACTTATAAAAATAACACAATATTAGGTGATGTGAATGATGATGGAAGTGTAACTTTAGCAGATTATTTATTGCTAAAAAAATATATAACTTCTAAAACAGGAGATATTAATTTGAAAGCAGCAGATATAAATAAAGATGGCTTAATTAATATTATGGACCTGGTAGCTTTAAAGGATTTAATTTAATTCTATATTAAATTAAAAAATAAATTGGTTGTCAATCGGAAGTGTTGAAAATTAAATAAGGAGGTTGGTTAAATTAATTTAAGAAAACACAGACGATTTTACAATATATAATATTAAAACATGTGGGGGGAATTTATAGTGATAAAGGCAAAATCTAAATTAATATTAGCAGTTGTTCTTGGTGCTTCGTTTGTAGTAACACCAGCATTAACTTCAACAGCTAAAGCTGCAAATGATGCAGAATCACAAGAGTATCAAGAGCGTTTCTTAAATTTAAGAGACAAAATTCATAATCCAACTAATGGATATTTTAGGGAAATTAAGACTTCTGATGGAAAGACTTTAAAAGTTCCATACCATTCAGTTGAAACTTTAATGGTTGAAGGTCCTGATTATGGACATGAGACAACAAGTGAAACTTACAGTTATTATATGTGGCTTGAAGCTATGTATGGTAAGTTTACTAACAATTGGGATGAATTTAAGAGTGCATGGCAATCAGCAGATACGTACATTATACCTCATGGGGAAGATCAAAAGGGTATGAATACTTATAAACCAAGTCATCCTGCAGATCTTATGAATGAATATACATCAATTAATAAATATCCAAGTAAAATAATGTTTGGAGCTCCAGTTGGACAAGATCCAATTAGTGATGATTTGAAGAATGCATATGGTTCATCAGAAATGTATGGAATGCATTGGCTTCTTGATACAGATAATTGGTATGGATATGGAAATCGTGGTAATGCAAATGATACTAATCCAGCATATATTAACAATTATCAAAGAGGTGCTAATGAATCAGTATGGAAAGCAATTACACATCCATCATATGAAAAGTTTAATTGGGGTAGTGACAAAGGATTCTTACCTTTATTCAGTCAAGATAATAATTATTCAAAGCAATGGAGATACACTATAGCTTCAGATGCAGATGCACGTGCAGTTCAAGCAACTTATTGGGCTGATCAATGGGCTAAAGAGCAAGGAACAGATGTTAATGATGAAGTATCAAAAGCTACAAAAATGGGTGATTATTTAAGATATTCTATGTTTGATAAATATTTTAAAGAAATAGGAACTGCTACAAATGACCAAAAGCAAGGTACTAATCAACACTATTTATTAGGTTGGTACTATTCTTGGGGTGGAAGCGACAATGCAGACTGGTCTTGGAAGATATCTTGTTCTCATAATCATATGGGATATCAAAATCCAATGACAGCATGGATTATGTCAAATAGTAAAGATTTTACACCTAAGTCTCAAAAAGGTCAGTCAGATTGGGCTAAGAGTTTAGATCGTCAGCTTGAATTCTATCAATGGCTACAATCTTCAGAAGGTGGTATAGCTGGTGGAGCTACAAATTCATATACTACTGACAATGGTAGTTATCAAAATTATCCAGCAGGAACTGCAACATTCTACGGAATGGCTTATGATCCAGCACCAGTTTATAATGATCCACCAAGTAATAAATGGTTTGGTATGCAAGTTTGGTCAATGCAACGTGTAGCTGAATATTATTATAATACTGGAGATAAAAAAGCAGGCGATGTTCTTGATAAATGGGTTAAATGGGTTAAAGGAGAAGTACATCTTAAAGATGATGGATCTTTTGAAATACCAGGTAACTTAGAATGGACAGGTCAACCTGATACATGGAATGGTTCTGCTACTGGAAATTCTAATCTTCATGTAAAAGTTACAGATTATGGACAAGATCTTGGTCCAACAGCATCTTTAGCTAATACATTAGCATACTATACTGCAGCTACTAGCAAGTATGATAAAGATAAATTTACTGATGGATATGATAAAGAAGCTAGAAAACTTTCAAAAGAATTGCTTGATCGTATGTGGAAAAAATATTCAGATGATAAAGGATTATCAGTAAGTGAAAAGAGAGCAGATTACAAAAAGTTCTTTGAACAAGAAGTTTTTGTACCAAGTGGATATAATGGAAAGATGGCTAATGGAGATCAAATCAAGTCAGGTATCAAATTTATAGATATTCGTTCAAAGTACAAACAAGATCCTCAATTTGCAAAATTACAAGAAGCTTATAATAAAGGTGAGACACCTGAATTTAATTATCACCGTTTCTGGGCTCAATCAGAAATTGCTATAGCTAATGGAACATATTCCATGTTAGTTAAGGAATTACCAAATGATGCAATATTGGGAGATGTTAATGGTGATGGGCAAGTATCATTAGCTGATGTACTTGCATTAAAGAAATATTTAACTAATCCATCTTACAAAATTAACAAAACAAATGCAGATGTTAACAAAGATGGGCAAGTTAATATCATGGATTTAGTAGCACTTAAAGATATGATATAAAAGGACAAATAGGGGGGAAAAGAATGATTAAGAAAAAATTATTATGTACAGTTCTTGCTGTAGGAGTGATAAGTACATCATTGCTTACACCAGCTTCAAACTATACTAGTCAAAAAGTTAGTGCAGCAACAGTAACAAGTGGAACTAATAAAGTTGAATTAGATCCAGCAACAAAAGGACATCTTATAAAAAATAGTACATTTGATAATGGAGTTGGATTGCCATGGACTGAGGTTGAGACTTTTCCATCTACAGCACAATTTGATATTAAAGGTGGATCATATAATATTACAGTAAACAAAATTGCTGATAATCCAAGTAAGGATAATAGATGGTCTGTTCAATTTCGTCATAGAGGATTAACACTTGAACAAGGTCATACTTATACTGTAAAATTTACAGTAACTGCCGATCAAAATTGTAAAATTTATCCTAAAATAGGACAACAAGGGGAACCTTATAAAGAATACTGGAATAACAACTGGAATCCATATGATTTACAAGCAGGAGTTCCAAAGACTGTTACTGCTCAGTTTACTATGAATGATGCAACAGATGCTAAATGTGAATTTGCATTCCATTTAGCTGGTGATTGTGCAGCAGCTAAAATACCATATACATTCAAATTTGATAACATCTATGTAGATGATCCACAATTTGCTGGATATCCAAAGACAATACCAGAACCAACAAATGCTGTACGTGTTAATCAAGTAGGATATTTCCCAAAGCTTGAGAAAAAAGCTACAGTATTATCAAGTGCAACAAGTCCTATAGATTGGAAATTAGTAGATGCTGATGGTAATCAAGTTTATCAAGGAAAGACAAAAGTATTTGGGGCTGATGAAGCTTCAGGAGACAATGTTCATATAATTGATTTCACAGATTTCCAAAAAGAAGGAAAAGGATATAAATTAGTTGTTAATGGAGCTGATGTGCCTTCAAATGTTTCTTCAACTGAAAGTATGTCTTTTGATATAGGAACAGATTTATATACTAAAATGAAATCTGATGCAATTAAGTATTTCTATCAAAATAGAAGTGGTATAGATATAAAATCTCAATATGTTGAAAGACCAGATTTAGCTAGAGCCGCTGGACATCCAAGTGATGTATTATCAAATGCTATGTATAATACAGATGGCACAAAAACTTGGTATCAACAACAGTATAATCCTAATTATACACTAGATGTAACTGGTGGATGGTATGATGCTGGTGATCATGGTAAATATATAGTTAATGGTGGTATTTCTACTTGGACTATGATGAATCAATTTGAGAGAGTTAAATCAAAAGGTGGAGATTTAACAAAAGCACCATTTGCAGATAATTCAATGAATATACCTGAAAGTGGAAATGGAATTCCTGATATTCTTGATGAATCGCGTTGGAATGTGGAACTATTCTTGAAGATGCAAGTACCAGATGGACAAGCATTAGCAGGAATGGTACATCACAAGGCACATGATGAACGTTGGACAGCACTTGGAATTCGTCCAGATCAAGATCCACAACCTCGTTATTTACAACCACCATCAACAGCTGCCACATTAAACTTTGCAGCAGTTACAGCACAAGCAGCTCGTCTATGGAAAGACATAGATCCTACTTTTGCTAATAAGTGTCAAGTAGCATCAGAAAAGGCTTGGAAAGCAGCTAAAGCTCATCCAGACATTTATAAAACTCTTGAAGGAGATGTTGGTGGAGGAAACTATGGTGATACCTATGTAGGAGATGAATTCTACTGGGCAGCTTGCGAACTTTATGCAACAACTGGAAATGATACTTATTTAAATGAAGCTAAGAGTTCTAAGCATTATCTAGAAATGCCTACTGAATTAACTGGTGGAGAAGATGATGGAACAGTTGGTTGTTTTGACTGGGGTAATACACAAGGTTTAGGAACAATTACATTAGCAACAGTAAAAACTAACTTACCTCAAGCAGACCTTACAAAAGCTAAAAATAACATTAAGGCAGCTGCTGATAAGTTTATTGATATAGAAAATTCTCAAGGATATGGTACTCCAATTAGTGAAAGTAATTTATCTGTTGTACAATCAAAGGATAAAATAAAAGGACTTCCATGGGGATCAAATGCATTTGTTACAAATTCTGCTATAGTAATGGCTTATGCTAATGACTTTAGTGATGGTTCTACAACTAAGTATCTTGATGGCGCTGCAAGATCAATGGATTATTTACTTGGATGTAATCCTAATGTTCAAAGTTATGTAACTGGATATGGTGAAAATCCATTAGAAAATCCACATCATCGTTTCTGGGCATATCAAACAGATAATTCATTCCCTAAAGCACCAGCAGGATGTATATCTGGTGGACCTAATTCAGGATTACAAGATCCATGGGTTAAGGGATCAGGATGGCTTCCAGGAGCAATGGCATCAGAAAAATGCTTTATGGATAATATAGAGTCTTGGTCAACAAACGAAATCACAATTAACTGGAATGCACCATTTGCATGGATTACTTCTTATATAGATGATAATCATGAAACAACAATTCCACCAGAACCAATCGTTTATGGAGATCTTAGTGGAGATGGAGTAGTAAATATAAGTGATTTATTATTAATGCAAAATTATTTAAATTATGGAGATGCAATTCCAAATAAAGCAGGTGAAAAAGTTGCAGATTTAAATGGAGATGGCAAGGTTACTCTTGTAGATTCATTATATCTTAAAAAATTTGTAACTGGAAAGATTAAGAAGTTCCCAGTAGAAGGGTAAGAAAATTATCTAAGCAAGGAAAAATCTTTGCTTAGATATTTTTATGTCAACAACAAGAAAAAATATAATAAATGAATTAAAGTTACAATTGACTAGAAATGCTTATTGAATTAACTGATGGAGAAGTTGGACGCTTTTATTTAATTCTCAGTAGGATGTTAAGAATAAAAAAATTAAGTAAAGTTTTTATAAAAATTATAAGATGTATATGTAAGTTATGCTATAATTAATGTAAACGATTATTAGGGGGACTAAGGAATGAAATCTTTTAGGGTTAAGAAATTTATTGCATTAATTATTTCTGCAATTGCAATGTTTGCTGCAACAACATCATCATCTTTATGCTTCTTTTTTTTGGTAGAGGAAGCGAAGATGCCTAAATCTTTATATGAGGTAGACTAGGAGAAAAAATAAAAGTGATAACAAATTTTAGTTATCACTTTTATTCATAATCATTTCTTGTTTAAATGTACAATTTGTAATTGTCGTATTTAATAAAATATTTTTATATTTTTGATTTAACATATCTTTAACTGATTTTAAACCAATTCCTCTACCTTTTCCTTTTGTTGAAAAATCTTTAGTATAAATTTTATATACAGGAGGTGTATCTTCTAAACAGGAATTTATGAGGATAATTATTGTAGCATCATCATTTTGGATAATAGCTAAATGAATAAATTTATTATCACACTGTAAAGAAGCTTCTATAGCATTATCTAAAAATATTCCTAATATCCTACATATATCAAAAGTTCTAATAGGAAGTTTATCTATTTCATCGAGTATTTCAACTATAGTTTTTATTCCTTTTGATTGAGCATAAATGATTTTGGAAGAAATCAGAGCTTTTAAAGGTGTTATTTTTATATTTTTTAGAAGAGAAATATATTTATCTCTATTAATTATTTTTGTGCTTTCAGTCAGTAATTCGTTTTTATAATACTCTTTTAGATTATCCATATCACCTTGGTTAATAAATTCTCCAAGTGTTGAAAGAATATTTATGTAATCATGTTTGAATCGTCTTAAATCAGTTGACATATTTTCTAGCATATTAGAGTAATCTTTTAATTGTTTATTTTCTTTATCAATAAAATTTTGTTTTATTGATAATTTTACATAATGTACTGCTAAATAAATAATAATAATAAATATTAATAGAAAAAAAAGAACAGATAAAGAATATAAAGCAATAAAGTTTTCAGTTACAAACGGAATAAAAAATCTAAGTGCTGAAATATAGGATAATAAAAGTACAAAAATAAGTATGGAGGTAATTGCCATAACGGGATAAAAACTAGAGAATCTAGGTAACTCAATATTTCTAATAATTTGTATATATATTTTTTTTATAAATTTAGTAATTAAAATAGTTAAGGTAAGTATAGCTATTCCTATAAAAAAATATAAATTTAAATTTGATTTAGTTTCAATATAACTAAAATGTAATATTTTTGTAACAAAAATTCCAGTAACTGTATCACTAATAGCAATAATAAAAAATACAAATACAGGAGTAATTAGAGAATAAGTTAAATTTTTATTGTTAATATAGAGATAAAAAGATGATAAAATCATTTCAATTACTATTGCAAAATTTGTTAAATTTTTGAATAAAAAAATAATCATAAAAAAGTAGCATAAAACTATATATATTAAAAAAAATTTTTTGCTTTTCATAATGTTTAGTATAGAAATTGGTATAGAAATGAGAAGTGTCATAACTAACGGATATAATGTATAAAAAGTCAAACTTGACATTTAAATCCACCTTTCTGTAAATTATATTAGCTCATTTAATATGTTTGAAATAAAAAGAACAACCAATATAGTAAAAATTTTTAATACTATATTGGTTTTTATGAGTTATTTGTTTTTAGTTTTATTAGAACATAAATGAGTTTTGTTCATATTAAGGAAAAGTTTTCTAAATATCCTGCTTATTAAGCAAGAAAATAATAAAGTTAAAAATGCAAATATGAAATATAAAAGCCTGCTCTCTTCTATTTGTAATAAAGTCAAATTAATTATATTTGTAAATATAATTTCTGTAATATGATCACTCAAAGATATAACAATATTTATAAGTATAACAATTGAAATGGAATATATTACTTTTTTTGATGTAGAATACAAATAAACGAAGGAAGTAGCAAGTAATATAAAAATGCAAATTATATCTTTCATATTCATATGAAATGATATAATACATAAATAATTAATAAAAAAACATGTAAAAAATGGTTTCTTACTAAAAGATAAATTAATAATACAAACTAAGGGCAGTATCATAATAAGTGACATTATTAAAGGAAATACTACACCAAAAACTAAATTTGACATTTTTACACATCCTTCTGTAAATACCATTAATTTGAAATCGTTTACATTTTAACAAAGATTTAAAATATTATTTTAAACACTTTTGTAGTAAGCCTTTTAAGTAACGAGAAGCTACGTAACATGTTTCTCCATTCATCATATGTATAATAAGATTTTCCTTATCTATTGATTTAATCTTCTTAGTATTTACCAAGTAGGATCTATGTGGCTTATAATATGATGGAGTTAATGTAGTTTCTATATCTCTAAGTGTTCCATAAAATTCGGAATATCCTGTTGGTGTATGAATTCTAATTTTATGTTCAGTATCAGCTGTTTCAAAAAAAAGTACTTCATCTAGATCGAAAAATACAAGATTATTACCAATATCAATAGGTATTAAATTAGTTTTTTTGTTTTTGCTATTTGATATATCATCACATATTTGAGTTATACAATCATGAATTTTTTGTCTTACTACCTGGTTGTCCCCTTTTATTATATAGTCCATTGCTCTTACTTTATATTGAAAAGTAAGAAGGGTTAACTCAGCATGGCCTGTTAAAAAGATAATATAACCAGATGGGTCATACTTTCTGATTCTCTTTGCTAATTCAATTCCGTTTATATCACTTTGTAAATCTATATCTAGAAAGTAAATAAAGTTGCCTGTTGAATTATCTTCTACGTGTTTTACAACCTTATGAGGATTATTTGTAGAAAGGACAATTTTAAAATCTAGATTATTAATTTCATTTGTTATTATATCTTCAAATTCTTTTCTTTGGCGTGAGCTATCTTCACAAAGTATTATATTCATGTAAATTCCCCCCATAAAATAGTTACAGTATATTATAACATTATTTTCATTAATATGTCTATAATTGAATATTTTCATAATTATTATAAGTTTTACCTAAAATCTTGTAGGATATTGGAGTAATCGATAAAGATTCTTCAAGAATTCCAAAGGTAATTATATTAATATAGATACTATCTTTAATAAAAATACATATTATAAATGAAATAACAATAGTCATAATTGATTTGAATTTTAAACTATTGCGTAATTTTTTACTAACTAAAGGACGTTCAGAAGTATCAGCCGGAGCATAGCTATATGTTAATATAACACTAATTAAAAATATCAAAGAAAATGATAATTTACTTAAAGTTATATACATGCTTGCATAAACATTTCCAAGAAAAAGTGCATGAATGATAATAATGCATTGAATGCTAGAACTTGCATGCACTCCGCAAGCAAAAATTCTTAAGATTGCAAAAATAGTAAGAGCTACAGTGGTATATTTTAATATTCCAAGCATATAAGCAATAAAAAATAGAATAAGCATTTTAAATAAATTTGCAAATATAACTTTAATGCCATATTCAATTTTCTCTAAATCATCAGTAGAACTCGACAATGTCTCACCAATAAAGTTGGTAATTTTTTTACTTAAGTTATCAGTAATAACCATTTTTAACTCCTTTCTTCTATAACAATATTACCTAAATTACATAATTTGCTATATAATATATCTATGAATTTCATATTATATCATAATTTTGTTAAAGAGGTGTTGGTTTGGAAATATATTTTAAAAACCTAATTTTAGGAATTTTCTTATATCTTATAGTGTTTAATATACCTGTTTTCATTTACATATATAAAGTAGACAGGATAAATCCATTAAAATATTTAAAATTAACTGAAAATCCTTTTAAAGGTATTTTAGTTGGATTTATAGTCAGTATCATGTTAGTAATATTACTTGTACTTAAAAATATAGTTAATGGGACAAATTATGTAAATTTCAATATAGGAATACTCTGGCTTAGTGGAACTATGGTAGGATTTTTGGAAGAGATACCTGTTAGAGGATTTCTCTTCCAAAAGTTAGAATGTAAGATGAATTTTTGGTTGGCTAATATTTTAACCACCATTATATTTGTTAGTCTTCATATTCCAACATGGATAAATTCTAGTACAAATATAATACAATCATCTATAACTACGACTATGGTGAGTTTAGTTTTTGGATATTTATTTAAAGAGTATAAATCGTTATGGACAACCATAATATGTCACTCAGTCTTTAACTTATGTATTTGGATAGGTTTATAATATTTAATTACAATTTACGATTTAAATATCGATATTTAAAGTAAAGTTACTTTACATATTATATGTATTTATGTAATATTATAGCATAAAACTTGCTGTGATTACAGTAGTTTTACTTAAATTTAAGGGGGAATTTTTGATGAAAAAGAGGTCATTATGTTTTTCAATTATAATGTCAGCTATGATGATGTTTAGTAATTCACTAACAGCTTTAGCTGCAGAGAATAATGATGATTATTTGCATACTGATGGAAGTAAGATTTTAGATGCAAATGGGAATGAAGTGAGGTTAACAGGTATAGCTTGGTTTGGAAATGAAACACCTGATTATTCCTTTCATGGAATATGGGCTAATACACCATGGAATATTTTAGATACGGTTGCTAATAACGGATTTAATATTTTAAGGGTGCCTTTATCAGTAGAATTGGTAAATCAATGGAGACAAGGTACATATCCAATGCCTTCTTCACCAAATGATTATCTTAATCCTGATTTAAAGGGGAAGAATAGCTTAGAAATTTTAGATATGGTAATTGCTTACTGTAAAAAAGTAGGTATGAAAGTAATGTTAGATATGCATAGAATAGCAAGTGGTGGACAAACTCCTACTTGGTACACAGGAAATTATACAACAGAAGATTTTGAAGATTGCTGGGAGTATTTAGCTGAACATTATAAAAATGATGACACAGTAGTAGCTGCAGATGTTTTTAACGAACCCCATGGAAAGTCCTATCAGGCAGGTGAATCAGCTAAATGGGATGGAAGTGCTGATAAAAATAACTGGAAATATGAAGCTGAAAAAGTTGGAGAAAAGATTCTAGATATTAATCCAAATCTTTTAGTTGTAGTTGAAGGAGTAGAAACCTATCCAAAAGAAGGACTTACTTATGACGCTAAAGGAATAAGTGATTACTATGGTTCTTGGTGGGGAGGAAATCTTAGAGGAGTTAAAGATTTTCCTGTAAATCCAGGGAAATATAAAAATCAAATAGTTTATTCTCCACATGATTATGGTCCAGGAGTATCTGCTCAGTCATGGTTTGAAGGTGACTTTACTAAGGATTCATTAATTAAAGATGTGTGGCGTGATAATTGGTTTTATCTTAAGGAAAATAATATAGCACCTGTTTTAATTGGAGAATGGGGTGGAAACCTTGATGGTGGAAAAAATGAAAAATGGATGAGGGATTTAGCTGATTTAATTAAAGAAAATAAATTGAATCATACTTTTTGGTGTGTTAATGCAAACTCAGGAGATACTGGAGGAATACTAGGATATGATTTCAAAACAGTTGATCAAGCAAAAATGGATCTTGTTAGACCTACATTGTGGCAAGATGAAAGTGGTAAATTTATAGGTTTAGATCATCAAGTTAATTTAGGTACTAATGGTACACATGTTACTGGAATGGTTGTAAAACCTGCACTTTTAGGAGATGTTAATGATGATGGTATTATAAGTCTTTTAGATTACACAAATTTAAAGTATTATCTTACAGGTAAAATAAGCAATATCAACACAAAGAATGCTGATTTAAATGGGGATGGTAAAATAAATATCATGGATCTTATGCTTTTAAAGGATAAGATCGATTAATAATATTTGACAAAATTATTTTCTTAATATATTATGGAGTAAATTAATATTTTATTGGCTGTGATAAAGAGGAGTAAGAACTTAGATGTATTTAAGAGAGAGGGATTAGGTGGAAGCCCTTATATGGAAGGTTCTGAAGGTAGCTTTTGAGCTTCTTTAGTGAAATTTTTTAGTAGCTAAGGACGGTTTTTCTAAATCGTTATTGAAACAAGAGCCTATAATAGTTTTAATTTACTATAGTAGGAATAAAGGTGGTACCACGAGTCTTCGTCCTTTTTAGGATGAAGGCTCTTTTTATTTTGAAAGAAAAAGAAAAGGAGAAATAGATATGGAAGAAAACAAGAATTTATCAACCACATATGATCCAAAAGACTTTGAAGAGAGAATATATAAAACTTGGGAAGAAAAAAAATACTTTACTCCAGTTGTAGATAAGAGTAAGAAACCTTATTCAATAGTTATGCCTCCACCAAATATAACAGGTAAACTTCACTTAGGGCATGCTCTTGATAATACACTTCAAGATATGCTTATAAGATTTAAGAGAATGCAAGGTTATTGTACTTTGTGGGTTCCAGGTGAAGACCATGCTTCAATAGCAACAGAAGTTAAGGTTGCAAACGAACTAGCTAAAAAAGGTTTTGATAAAAAAGAAATGGGAAGAGAAGCATTCCTAGAAAAAGTTTGGGAATGGACTGATGAATATAGAGAAAGAATAAGAACCCAATTAAAGAAGGTTGGAGTATCAGCTGATTTTACAAGAGAAGCTTTTACAATGGATGATAATTTAGATAAAGCTGTTAAACATGTATTTGTTAAGCTATATAATGAAGGATTAATTTATCAAGGAAATAGAATAACTAACTGGTGTCCACATTGTCAAACAGCTCTTTCTGATGCAGAAATTGAATATGAAGAACAAGCAGGCCATTTTTGGCATATTAACTATCCATTAACTGATGGTTCAGGAAGTTTAGAAATAGCAACTACTAGACCTGAAACATTACTTGGAGATAGTGGTGTTGCTGTAAATCCAAATGATGAAAGATATAAACATCTTATAGGAAAAACTGTAATTTTACCATTAGTAAATAGAGAGATTCCTATTGTTGGAGATGAATATGTTGATTTAGAATTTGGAACTGGTGCAGTTAAAATGACACCAGCTCATGATCCTAATGACTTTGAAGTGGGTAAAAGACATAATCTTGAAATTATAAGGGTTATGGATGATAAGGGAATTATCAATAAACTTGGTGGAAAGTATGAAGGCCTTGATAGATATGAAGCAAGAAAAGCAATAGTTAAGGATTTAGAAGAAGCAGGATTATTAGTAAAGGTTAAAGACCATTCTCATAATGTTGGTACTCATGATAGATGTGGGACTACTGTAGAACCTATAATATCTAAGCAGTGGTATGTTAAGATGGAATCTTTAGCAAAGCCTGCTGTGGATGTAGTTAAAAGCAAGAAAACTAAATTTGTTCCAGAGAGATTTGAAAAGACATACTTTAACTGGATGGAAAATATTCAAGATTGGTGTATTTCAAGACAATTATGGTGGGGACATAGAATTCCAGTTTTCTATTGTAAAGATTGTGGAGAAATGATGGTATTAGAAGATGCACCTAAAACTTGTACTAAGTGCGGATCTACTAATTTAGAACAAGATAAGGATGTGTTAGATACTTGGTTTTCATCAGCACTTTGGCCTTTCTCAACACTTGGGTGGCCAAATAAAACAGAAGATTTAGATTTCTTCTACCCAACAAGCACACTAGTTACTGGATATGATATTATATTCTTCTGGGTTGCTAGAATGATTTTCTCAGGACTTCATAATATGGATGAAACTCCTTTTGATACAGTATTAATTCATGGTATTATTAGAGATTCAGAAGGAAAAAAGATGAGTAAGTCTTTAGGAAATGGTGTAGATCCATTAGATGTAATAGATAATTATGGGGCTGATGCTTTAAGATATATGTTAGTATCAGGTAATGCTCCAGGAAATGATATAAGATATTATCCTGAAAAAGTAGAATCAGCTAGAAATTTTGCTAATAAGATTTGGAATGCATCAAGATTTGTAATGATGAACTTAGATAAAGAAGTTATGAACAAGTATAAAGATTGTGCAGAATATTCTTTAGCAGATAAGTGGATATTATCAGAAATGAATAATTTAATCAGTGAAGTTACAGAAAATATGGATAAATTTGAGCTAGGAATAGCTATACAAAAAGTTTATGACTTTATGTGGACTGAATTCTGTGATTGGTATATAGAACTTGTAAAACCAGTATTCTATGGTGAAGATGAAAAATCTAAAGGTGTAGTTTATAATGTATTAAATAAGGTTTTAATTACAGGATTAAAATTATTACACCCAGTAATGCCATTTATAACAGAAGAAATATTTACTCACTTAAGTGATGAAGAGACAATTACTACTTCACCATGGCCAGCATTTGAAGAAAAATTAGTTGATAAAAATGCAGAAGAAGAAATGGCATATATAATAGAAGCTATTAAAGGGCTTAGAAATGTAAGAGCTGAAATGAATGTTCCACCTTCAAGAAAAGCAAAGGTTATTTGTTATATTGGAGAAGAAGCTAAGGGGGCATTTAAATCAGGAGTAGCTTATATAGAAAAGCTTGCATCTGCTTCAGAAGTTAATTTTATTGAAAATAAGAGTGAGGTTCCAGAAAATGCAGTATCCTTAGTAGTAAAAGGTGGAGAGTTATTTATGCCTCTTCTAGATTTAGTGGATAAGGAAAAAGAACTTGAAAGATTAAACAAGGAAGTTACAAAGCTTAATGGTGAAATAGAAAGAATAGATAAAAAGCTAGGAAATCAAGGCTTTGTGGCTAAAGCTCCTCAAGCAGTAGTAGATGGTGAAAAGGCTAAGAGGGAAAAATATGTTGAAATGCTTGAAGCAGTTGAAGCAAGAATAAAAACTTTAGGATAAAAATAGATTTATAAGGTAGTCATTTTGGCTGCCTTATTTTTTAATGTAAAGGAAAGTATAAAAAAATCTTAAACTGAAAGCTAGATTTTATCTAGCTTTCAGTCGCGTTATAT
>NZ_JANDMF010000022.1:0-86680 GCF_031626875.1 Clostridium sp. SHJSY1 | reverse complement strand
ATTTTAATTATATCAAACTCTTTGCATAACTAATTTCCGGTTATCTTAAAAAACGGAAGTTACTTTTTCAATTTACGAAAGAGAAGAAGTGTTCTATTACTTTATGGGAAATGTTATCATAGTAGTAATGAAGTGGATATTATAAAAATATACAAGAACATAAATATTAGAGATGAGGAGAGTGTAGTATGAGAAAACTAGGAATATCAATATATCCAATACATAATTCTATTGAAGAAATAAAAAATTATATAGATTTAGCAGGAAAATATAATTTCAAAAGAGTATTTACATGCCTTTTATCAGTTGATGGTGATAGAGAAAAGATAATGCAAGAATTCAGAGAAATTATAGAATATGCTAATAATTATGGCATGGAGGTTATTGCAGATATAAGCCCTAAGGTATTTGAAGAACTTAAAATAAGTTATCAAGATTTAAGTGAATTTAAGAAAATTGGTCTATATGGAATAAGACTTGATGAAGGTTTTTCAGGAAATGAAGAAGCCATAATGACATTTAATAAAGAAAATTTAAAAATAGAGTTTAATATGAGTAATGGGACTAAGTATATAGATAACATAATGTCATACAAGCCGAATGCTGAAAATATTTTGGGATGTCATAACTTTTATCCTCATAGATATACAGGTTTAGGTTATGATCATTTTATAAAAACTAGCAAACAGTATAAAGAATTAGGTGTGAGAACAGCTGCATTTGTGACCTCAAATACTGGGAAATATGGACCATGGCCTGTAAGTGAAGGATTATGTACACTTGAAATGCATAGAGAAATGAATATAGTATCACAAGTAAAACATTTATGGGCAACGGATTTAATAGATGATGTAATTGTAGCAAATTGTTTTGCATCAGAAACTGAATTGAAGGAATTAAGCGAAATAGACCCATATTGCATTACTTTAAAATGTGAATTAAACAATAATATCCCTGAAATTGAAAGAAAAATAGTTCTTGAAGAATTCCATTTTAATAGAGGAGATGTATCAGATTATGTTATTAGATCTACTCAAAGTAGAGTCAAATATAAAGGGCATGATTTTAAGGTCTTTAATCCAGTAGATATTAAAAAAGGTGATATTATTATTGATAGCTCACTTTATGAACATTATGCAGGTGAAATGCAAATTGCGAGACTTGATATGAAAAATTCAGGAAAAACCAATGTTGTTGGAAATATAATTAATGATGAGGTATTTCTTTTAAATTACATTGAACCATGGCAAAAGTTTAAGCTGATAGAGAAATAAATCTGCAATAAAAAGAAAGACTGGTTGTGAGTACAAAATAACTACTTACAACCAGTTGAGTTTTTTATTTACTGATGTTTTTATATTTAATAGTTTTTCAAAATATTTTTCGCTTGCTGTAAATCTCCACTAGATTTTAATTATGTGTTTGGTTTAATAATGAAATTTTTAAAATCTAAGGTTAAAGGATGAGCTAAGGTTCCTTGTTTTAATATTTCTAAAAATTCTTGTCTAGAAACATGTAGTGCACCTAAGCTTTCTAGATGGGGAGTATGAATCTGGCAATCTATCATAAGAAAATTTTCTTGTTCTAATACATTTCCAAGAGTGATAAATGCAGCTTTAGATGCATTGCTCATAGTGGAAAACATGGATTCACCAAAAAAACATTTTCCAATACTTACACCATATAACCCACCAACCAACTTATTCTCATACCAAGATTCCACAGAATGTGCAAAACCCAGTTCATGAAGTCTACAATAAGCATCAATCATTTCATTTGTAATCCATGTGCCAGATTCTTTTCTTATATTAGAACAATTTGAGATAACATCTTTAAAACAAGTGTCAAAGGTAATTTTATATGTATTTTTTTTTAGTAGCTTTTTCATAGATTTAGATATTTTAATATCCTTAGGGTAAACTATAAATCTTGGATCAGGTGACCACCAAAGTAAAGGTTGATCATCTGAGAACCAAGGGAAAATACCATTGGCATATGCAAGTAATAATCTTTCAGGGGATAAGTCACCACCAACTGCCAGAAGACCATCTTCTTCTGCTAGAGATGGATCAGGAAATATTAAGTCTCTTGGTAATCTATAAATTGGCATAATAAGCTCCTTTAATATTGAAATATTATCTTAATATTTATAGTATTCAATGCAATTGTGAGTACTTGTGAAAATCAATTCTAGTATATAAAAAAAGTATTGATGTGTCAAAAAAGTAGGAGTAGTTTATAAAAATATGTTTCTATTTATTTACATATAAGAATTTGTTTGGTATGTTATTAATATGTTTCGTTTCAAAAACAAAATATTAGATTATATATTTCATGTATTTAAGAGGAGAAGTTATGGAGAATTTAGAAAGTATAATATCAATTAAAGATCTTAAAATGAATTATGGAGACAAGTATGTGCTTCAGGGAATAAATTTAGAAATTCCAAGAGGACAAATAATAGGGTATATAGGAACTAATGGTGCTGGTAAAAGTACAACTATAAAAATAATGCTCGGAATAGTAGAAGGATATGAAGGAAGAGTAGAAATATTTGGGCAAGATATAAGTGATGGAAGTGTAGAATATAAGAAGAAAATAGGGTATGTTCCAGAGCTTGCAGATATATATGAAAATTTAACTGCATATGAATATTTAAGTTTTTTGGGTGGAATATATGAGTTAGAACAAGAAAAAATTATTGAAAAAGCAGAGAAGCTTATGAAGCTATTTGCAATTGAAGGAGTTATGTATTCTAGAATATCCTCATATTCAAAAGGGATGAAACAAAAGCTACTTATAATATGTAGCTTAATTCATAATCCAGATATATTATTTTTTGATGAACCTTTAAGTGGATTAGATGCTAATAGTGTAATGATATTTAAAGAAGTCATGAGCAGCCTTGCAAAGGAAGGAAAAACTATATTCTATTCCTCACATATAATGGATGTTGTTGAAAAAGTAAGTGATAGAATTGTACTTATTAATAATGGGAAAATAGCTGCAGATGGAAGTTTTGAGGAGCTTAAAAATATTAAAAAGGAGAGTTCTTTAGAGGAAATATTCAATCAATTAACAGGTTTTAATGAACATGGGAATATTGCTAAGGAATTTGTTTCTTTAGTTGAAGAGGTATAAGCTATGAAAGAATTTAAAATATTAAGGCTATTAGATAAGTTTCAAGGTTTATATAAAAAATCAGGTGTTAATTATGATGTTATGAGAATGATTTTACAAATAAAATTAACTATGGATGGACGTAGGGTAAGTACAGTTTTAACAAATGGGAAAAAATCTGATGAAAATGATGATAAGAATAACTATGTATATCTACTTTTGTTTAATGGATTTTTAAGCTTTTTCATTGGATTAATAATGATGAGCAATATGGAAGCTTTCAGAAGTATAAATATTGTTATAGGTGTAACTTTATTTATGATGGTATCTCTTATGATATCAGATTTCTCAGCAGTTCTATTAGATGTAAAAGAAAAAAATATATTATTGCCAAAGCCAATAGACAGTAAAACTTTCAATGCTGCCAAGCTTACTCATATATGTTTGTATCTAATGGGGATTTCTTTATCTTTAAATTTCATTCCTTTAATTTTGGGAACGATAAAATATGGAGTGATATTTTTCTTGATTTTTACTATAGAAAATATATTATCGGCGCTAATAGTTATAGTATTAACAGCATTGTTATACACTTTAGTTTTAAAGTTTTTTGACGGAGAAAAATTAAAGGATATAATAAATTACTTTCAAATATTATTAACATTTGTATTTACTTTTGGATATCAGCTATTTAGTAGAATGTTTGCTATTACAGGAACAAAAACTGATTATGTACCTAAGATTTGGCATAGTTTGATTCCATCTATGTGGTTTGCAGCTCCTTTTGGAATATTAATAGATGGGGATAAAAATTATTTCTTAATAGTTCTATCACTAATGGCTATATTAGGGCCAATTGTGCTGATTATATTTTATGTTACAAAAGTAGTACCTTATTTTGAGAAGAACCTTCAAAAATTAAATGAGAATGGAGGAAATGTAAGTGGTGGAAGTAGAAGAAAAGAATTTATGGCAAAAATTATTTGTAGGGATAAATTAGAAAGAAGTATGTTTATATTTACTAAAAATATGATTGCAACAGAAAGAACTTTTAAGCTTAAAGTATATCCATCTCTTGCAGCTGGTGTATTTATACCAATTTTATTCATTTTTACTGATAGAAGAAAATCCTTTTGGGAAACCATTCAAACAAGTTTTGGTGGAAAAGTACATTTATTAATGTATATGACAGTATTAATGTTGTGTTTCTGTACAGTTTATATAAATAATAGTGATAATTATAAAGGTGCTTTTATATACAAGGTGTTACCAATAAAAGACCCAGGAATAATATTAAAAGGAGCAATAAAAGGAACTCTATTTAAATTAGTTATACCAATTTATTTATTAGTGGCAGGAGTCTTTTTAATATTAAAGGGCCCATCAATAATCATAGACTTAATTGCAATGTTTTTAGTTCTTATGATATCAGCATTAATATATTTTAAAATGTCAAATAAGACAATGCCTTTTAGTGTGAAATTTGCTGTAACTGATAGTGGTAAACTTATAGCTCCAGGAATTTTTACAATGATTCTTATTGGAATATTTTCTGCAATACATGTATCTATTAGAAACAATATTATATTTCTTGGGATATTTGTGTTTATACTTTTGGTGGCAAATATAGTTGTTTGGAAAATAAGCTTTAGAATAGGTTGGAGAGATATAGATATGTAAGAATCAGTAGAGATATACAAAAAAATATGGAAAAGTAATTTATATTATAAAAAACTACAATTAAGGGGTAAGAATATTTTTTACCCCTTAACGTTTAAAATTTTAATATTTATGTGGTTTAATTATTATGTATTAATGATTTTATTATACATAGTATAAATATAAATTTATTTAGGAAATAATTCTTTTAAGTATTCCTGATATTCAGTGCTAGTTTCTCTATTAAGATTGAAAAATTCATTTATGTTTAAAAATTCATCTTTTCCAACAAAGTCAGCCATTTCTTGATAACGTATAAATGCTCTTAGGCTACTTTTATATACTTGTATTACATATTCATGATTTAAAGGTGATAATTCATTTTCAAATTCTTTCAATGTTAAATTGAATATTTCAGATGTTTTCATGTATTCTCTAAACCTAGAACCTTTAGCATAAAATTTTTATCAAAGGTTGGCTTTTCCTCCCATATTATTCATTTACTTTTTTGCGGTTTTAATTAAAAATTTCTATTTGAAGAATAGTATAATTTCTAAAACTAGTTTCAATCAAATTGAAATATTATAACTTGACTTGCATAATTTATAAGATAATTATATTCAATTTAATTGAAGTGGTCAAGAAAAAAATGTAAAAAATATATATTATTGAAAAATATTCTTGTATAATATATTTGAAAATATTTTTAAAGTAGATATAAAATGGGAGGTATGATTTTTGAAAAAATTAATATCTAATCTTGGAGATCATTATGGATTGTATGATTTACATAAAGATTATAGTGTTATAGATCAATTTTTTTATAATGAAGAGGAAGTTATTAAATTTAATAGTAGTGATTCAAAAGTATATTTTGAGCCAAAGCTTCCAAAGATAGAATTTAAAAATGAAATAGAAGAGAATGATTATATACATGGGAAATTAAAATTTTTAAGTCAAATTGAAAATGAAGAATGTAATAAAGAAGCTATATTTTATTATGATTTATTTAAGGATATTCATAATGAAAATACTAATGTTATTATGATCCATGGATGGAGAACAAGTAAACTGGACAAGCTAGAAAATTTATTCTTAAAAGATTTCATGAAAGAAAAATATAATATTTATCGATATATTTTGCCATATCATTTGGATAGATGCCCAAAAACAGCATTTAATGGAGAATATTTTTTTAGTGCTAATGTAAATAAGACTATTAAATCAGTGCAGCAGTCAGTAAATGACATTAGAGCATTAATAAAATTTATAAGAAATAATAATAAAGGCAAAATTATTTTGATTGGTTTATCTTTAGGTGGGTTTGTAACAAATTTAGTATCTGAATTTGAGAAAGAAATTGATTTATTAATTTCTTTATTTTATGCAAATGATTTGTCTTTTGTAACTTTTAAAAGTATACCTGGAAAGTTCATAAGACAAGATTTTGAAAAACATAAGTTTTCTAATGATTTATTAAGTAAAGCTTGGAGAGTAATAAACCCTAGTACAAGAAAACCATTAATAAGTTTAGATAGAATATTTTTGGCTTCTGGTATGTATGATAAATATGTCTTAGAGAAAGATTCAAAAATCCTTTGGGAAAGTTGGGGGAAGCCTAAAAGACAGTTGTTTAAATGCGGGCATTCTGGAATAGTTCTGTACAAAAATGAAATAAGAAAAGAAACTATAGAGTTTATAAAAGAAAGGGTATAAGTATGATATTTACTGTATTATCAATTTGGATAGCAGCACTGGTAGTTATTTTAAATGATAATAGAACAGAATCAACAATATGGCTAAGTGCATTTCTATTTACGGTGGGACTAGGTGGTTTTTCAGTGGTTATTGTAGAAAATTATTTTGTTATTAATTACACTATTGCTGATAGTATGATGAGTAAAATATATTTTTACAATGCGTTGGCTTCTGTTATTTCTCATAATTTATCACCATATTTTGCTTTGTTATATGGAATGTCGTATATAAGTATCTCAAGAAACTATAAAAAGGTAATTTATGGGTTATTGCTTATACCACCAATTTTAAGCTTTATACTTATACCATTAAAAAGTAGTTATTTGAAAACAACAGAAGAAATTATTTTGTATTTTAGAATAATAGGTATATGGATTATTCCATATATGACATTCTCAATTGTATTACTTATATATTCATATTTAAAAGAGAAATCAAGGTTAATGAAAACATATAAGGTTTTAAATATAATTATAATTGTTCCTAGTATGCTATATATAATTTTTTTTAATATTATTTTTAGAGCATTAGGAGTAGATGACAATTGGAGATGTTGTGATTTAATAGTACCTATACTTTTTTTTAGTTTCATTTTTTTTGCGTATAAAAATGGGGCTTTAGGTGTTAGATTCAAATTTGATAAATACAATTTTGCATTTGAGAACATAATTGATTTCATATCTGATTCTTTTGTTGTATTAGATAAAGAACTTTATATTGTAAAAACTAATTCATTATTTAGAAAAAATTTTATGACAGATGAAGAGAGTAAGTATAGAGATTTTTATGAGTTGCTTAGAAACAGTAAAATATTTGATTATAAAGAAAAAATAGTGGATATTATATATAAGTCAGAAAATGAAACTAAAAGTATGAAAATATCTTTAAATAGTGAAAATTGTATTAAGTATTTTGAAATACAAGCTAATCCAGTAAAAATAAAAAAAGAATTTTTTGGTACAATGCTTTTATTTAAAGATATAACAACTCACGAAAAAAACCTAGAACTTATAAAAGAAAATCAAATCCAATTAATTGAAAAGGAAAGACTTAGATCATTAAGTCAACTTATAGGTGGGGTAGCACATAATTTGAAGACACCTTTAATGAGTATTGGTGGTGGAAATGCAATCATAAAAAGGAATATAGAAAAAATACATAAATATGCTAAAGAAAATTGTTCAGATATGGAATATAACTATTTAGAACATCTAATAAATGAGATTAACCACTGGCAAAATAGAAATAAAGAATATTTAATTTACATGACAGATATAATGAATGCAATAAAAGGGCAATTAGATGAAAATCATGAAAAATCTAATAATTTATCATTTACTGTAAAGGAGGTTTTGGAGAAAATAACATTGCTTATGGCATTTGAAGTAAAAAGTCATAAGTGTGATTTAGTTAAAGATATTAATATTGATGATTTAACAAAAATTAATGGAAAAATTAATTCTCTTATTCAAGTGCTAAATAATATTATAAATAATGCAATTGAAGCAAGTGAAGAGAAAAAATTAATAATATTAAAGGTTTATAAAGAAGATAATAGCATAATATTTTCAGTTAAAAATTTAGGTGAAAAAATTCCTAATGAAATACAAGAAAAATTATTTAAAAATATGGTTACTACCAAAGGTAAAGATGGAACTGGATTAGGATTATATATATCTCAATCAATCATAAAAGGAAGTTTTAATGGTAAGATATATTTTAATAGTACTGATAATGGAACTACTTTTTATATAAACATACCAATTGCTTAGAAATGAAGAAGGGACCTAAATAAATGAATAAAGAAAAAATAAGTATAATTATTATAGATGATGATTTGGGTATAGTTGAATCATTAAAAAGTTTTCTTGAAGAACAGTACGATGTTGAAGGTTTTTCAAATTCTATTGATGGATTAAAAAGATTACAAGAAAAGAATTTTGATCTTCTTATTTTAGATTATTATATAGATAAGTTTAATGGAGCTGATATAGTAAAGGAAATAAGAAAATTTAATAATAGCATCTATATTTTGCTTTTAACAGGGTATGCTGAATCTATTCCAGGTTTAGCATTACTTGAAAATCTAGATATTCAAAATTATTTTGAAAAAACTTCTGATTTTGAAAAAATTCTTATACAGATTAGAAGTATAATTAAATCTATTGAATTCTTTAAGAATGAAGATACAACAGGTAAGAGAATAAAACAATTGAGAAAAATAAATAGATTAAGTCAAGAAGATGTTGCAAAATATTTAGGAGTTAAAATATCTTCAGTTTCTCAATATGAATCCAATCTTGTACTTCCACCAACACAGAATATTTTAAAGTTAGCAAAATTATTTAATGTTACGACCGATTTTATACTTTGCTATGAACTTGATATAAGAAAAGTATAATAAGGTAAAGAAAATATTATTAAATTAAAGTTCAAATTAAGAGAAGCTTAAGCTTCTCTTAATTTGCTTATTTAAACTATCTTGAAATCCAGTCTATAACTGCTTGGTTTTGGCAAGCACAAGATTCTGCATCTGTTTTTGTTACAAATAATATATCTCCTGGATTTGATACAGTCTTAAGCTCTTCTAATATATCTTGGGCAGATAAAGTACTTTTAACTAGATATCCTTCAGGCATGAAATTAGCCCAAGCACCTAAAGATTTTATCTTTGTGATTATATTATCTTCACTAGATTCTACATGTTCATGTTCGTGATTATGCTCATGTTCGTGATTATGCTCATGACCACATCCACAAGTATCACTTACAAAATATGTAATCATATATGCTGTCATAAAATTATCCCCTTTCAAAACAAGACTTTCATTATAGCTTGTTTATTTACATTTAAATTATACATTAATATTTGGAAATGTAAATGATAATTTTTATCAAAAAGAATCGGTAATATAAGAATTAGATAGGTTTAATAATAAAAATCTATCATTTTAAAATATAAATTTATAGTGCTTTTTTTCTAAATTCACTTGGAGTTATAGATAATGCTTGTTTAAAAGTTTTACAGAAATACATAGATGAATTAAATCCACATACACCGCCTATTTCTGAGATAGATAGGGTAGTATTTATAAGCATATCACAAGCATTTTGTATTTTTATTTTATTTATATATTGTACTAGAGTAAGACCTATATTTTCTTTAAATAAATGACATAAATAAAATTTTGAAATGTAAAACTTATTTGCTATTTCATCTAGAGTGCTTATCTTATTATAATTTTCATTTATATACGATAATATTGGAGAAAAGTTTGTATAAGTTGAAGGAATATGTTCTTTTCTTAGAGATTCTTTATTATCATTCAATATATTTAAAATATTTGCTAAATAGATAAAAATACGATTGTCAGAGGTTGATATATCTTCTTTCTGCAATAAAAACATAAGCTTCTTTATTTGAGGAAAAATTTCTTTGTTAAGGGATATTACTTCCTTTTCAAAACAACTTAATAAAGATTTAATTGAGTGTTCTGTAAAATGTAATCTTAAAAAACGATCTGTAAAATAGATGCATGTTCTAGCACAATTAATTTTTTTTAGACTTTTATGAAATATGTTAGGTTTGCACAATGCAACATCATATTTTGTAACATCATGTACAGAATCATTTATCAAAATATTATGATAGCCTTCTTCAAGAAAGTATAATTCATATGAATTATGATGATGAATATTAGGCATGTCATATTCTGAGTCATATTTAATATAGTCCATTGAAAATAATGGATGAGAATTATATACATCAATATCCATATAGTTACCTCCAATATATTATAGCAATATTGTATAACAAAGATTGTAAAACAACAATATAGTGAAAGATTATTGTTATATATTAATATATAATTTAACTAATGAAGAACTAATTGGTTAAAATTCATTAGCTTTAATGGAGGTTATATTATATGGTACAAAATAATAAATTTGAGCTGTTAAAAAATACTGACATAGTACATGTTTTTATATCTGAAAAAGAAAACAGTGCAGTACAAATTGCAGTTCAAAATCTTTTAAGAGATATTCAATGTGTGTGTGGTTGTGAGGTTATACTTTCAAAAGATATTGATAAGTGCAAGATTATAATTGGGACTATAGAGAATAATAAAACTATAACAGAAATTATAAAAAATAAGAAACTATCAGTAGAAAAACTTAAAAGAGAGAATGGTTTTTTTCATTGGGAAGCTTTTCTTCAAGAAGTAGTTGATGATGTGTTTTATATTATTGGAACAGACAGACGAGGGACAATTTTTGGAATATATGATTTATGTGAATCAATAGGGGTGTCCCCTTGGTACTATTGGGCAGATGTTCCTGTTAAGAAAAAAGAAAAATTTTGTATTGCTAAAGATTTTGCAAAGGTAGATTGGCCATCCATTAAATATCGTGGAATTTTTCTTAATGATGAAGAGGAACTTAATAATTGGGCCAAGCTACATACTTCTGATGATACCATTGGACCAGCTACTTATAAAAATGTATTTGAGCTTCTTCTTCGATTGAAGGCAAATTACATTTGGCCAGCAATGCATGTAAATTGTTTTAACGAAAATCCTGAAAATGGAGCTCTAGCAGAAAGAATGGGAATTGTTGTGGGAACTTCTCATTGTGATATGTTACTTAGAAGTAATCAAAATGAATGGGCACCATGGATCGAAAGTAAAGGTTTTAATGATGCTGTATACGATTACTCGATTAAAGGAAGAAATCGAGAGATTTTAAAAGAGTACTGGCAGGAAAGTGTTGAAAAAAATAAAAATTATGAAGTATGTTATACCATGGGAATGAGAGGAATCCATGATTCTGGATTTATTACATGTGAAATAGATAATGATATTTCTATGAATGAGGAAGAAAAGAAAGTAGCAAAGATTAATCTTTTAGGAAAAGTAATAAAAGATCAACAGCAAATTATTAAGGATGTACTTGGAGAGAAAAAAGAAAAAGATACAATGAAAACATTTATCCCTTATAAAGAAGTTCTGAGTCTTTATGACTCAGGAATAGAGTTGCCTGATGATGTGACACTTATTTGGGCAAATGATAATTTTGGATATATGCGGCGTTATCCTAATGAGAAGGAGCAAAAACGCAGTGGTGGAAATGGACTTTATTATCATTGTTCTTATTGGGCAAATCCAGGAACAGGAATGAGTTATTTATTTATAAATTCTATTCCATTAGCTCATATTGGGAATGAATTAAAAAAATCCTATGAGTCAGGAATAAGAAAATTGTGGATTCTAAATGTAGGTGGGCTAAAACCTCTAGAACAAGACATGGAATTTTTCTTGAAATATGGATGGGAAGCAGGTAAAGAAAAGGGAATTACAAAGGACACTCTTGAATTTACTAAGCATTGGATAGATTCAAATTTTTCAGGTAACCATGGAGTTGAAGTTGCAAAATTATATGAAATATTTGCACAAGTGACAAATGTGAGAAAAGTTGAACATATGAAATCAAATGCTTTTTCACAAACTATATATGGCGATGAAGCAGGACGTAGATTGATGAAATTAGAGGATATTTTTAGGCGTGGAAATGTAATTCTTAACAGTCTTCCTAAAGAAGAACAAGATGCCTTTTTTCAACTATTTTTAATGAAAATTCATGCTTCATACTATACAAATCATGAATTTTATTATGCAGATAGGAGTGTTCTTTCTTTTAATCGTGGGAATATGCAGGCTGCTGATAGATATGTGGAGCTTTCGGTAAGGATGATGAATAATAAAAGAAGAATGCTTCATTTTTATAATAAAAAGATGAGTTCAGGTAAATGGGATGAAATACTCACACCAGAAAAATTTCCACCACCACCTACTGCAATGTATCCTGAAAGAAAGCCAGCATTAAAAATTGAAGGAAGTTCTATAAGAGTGGATTTATGGAATGAAGAAGATACACTTAAGTTTTCAATTTATGGGCGAAGGCAGAAATGGATTGATATTGGAAATCAGGGAGAGGGAAATGTTTCTTTCAACATAGATGTTAAGGAGGGGGCTGATTGGATTTCTATATCACAAGTAGAAGGAATTATACAAACAGAAAAGAGAATACTTGTATCAGTAATAAATCCCAAAGAACATGCAGGTATGAAAGGTCTTATTATAATTAATGATTTGAGAAATGGTACTGCTATTCCAGTAAAGGTTCAAGTAGAAAAAGATATTTTACTTCCAAATAATTACGCAGGGTATATAGAGGCTGATGGATATATATCTATGGAAGCAGCTCAATATGATAAGAACAACTTTTGTTATAGTACAAAGAGTAAAAAAGAAGGATGTGGCTGGATAACAGTGCCAGGTATTGGTAGGTATGAAGGGGCTGCTATGATGACATGGAATTCGAAACTATACCCTATGGATGGAAACATTAAGAATAATCCTTGTTTAGAATATGAAATTTATTTAAATGAAAGTGGAAGTTTTACTTTGGAAATATATCGTTTTCTTACACTGAACTCTAAGGGGAGAATTCGATTAGGGATTGGCATTGATGATGATGAACCTATTATTTTAGAATCTGACATCTATGATGAATGGAAGGGGGAATGGCAAGAATGTATAATGGATAATGGTGAAAAATTAAATATGAAGCTTCCTAGAATATCTGCTGGCACACATAATTTAAAAGTTTATATGATAGATAATTATGTGACTATTAGCAAACTAGTTATTTATACTAGCAAGAAAAAAACATCAAACTTAGGACCTATTACCAGCAAACATAATAATATTGATGTTATAGAGTATGGAATGGAGGGTCCAAATGTAGATTGGGAAGGCTTAGAACAAATTTGTAATGAAGTTTATATTACAAAAGAAGAGGAAGTCCCTTTACCAAATGTTCTATATGCAACAAGAGAATTCTTCAAAGTAGAACAGCTTTTCCAAGTATGCCTAAATTATCATCAGACAATATTAGGAGAAAAACGTTATGAAGAGCTATGGAGGGTTAATGGGAAAAAGAATATTATAAATGAATTTGGAACAGGCATGTTTGTAGAAAGAGATGGAGTATTAGCTATTGAAGCTGAATATGCTTTGAAGAACTCAAAAAATGCTTATCTTACACCTAGTAAAGATGGAAGAGATATTTTATGGAGTCATCTGCAGGCAGAAACTAATGGAAGAACAGGTTTTGCTATGCATGTTGCTAAGCCAGATATTTTTTGGGAAGAGCCAGAAAATTCTCCAGGAATGCATTATAAATTAGAAATTAGCAATGCAGGGATTTACCATGTTTGGATGCTGATTAGGCATCATAATGGAAAATCAGATTCATGTTATTTGTCTATAGATGGAGAAGTAAGACCGCTAGTAGAGCAATTTGGAAAAGGAAATCTGCATACCTATAATACTGCACAAGTATATTATTGGTGCCTTCTATCAGATATAGAATTATCAATAGGTGAACATTTATTTTCAATACTAGCAAGAAGGTCACAACTTAGGATTGATAGAATTTATTTGACAAGTGGTGAGGAGCTTCCCCCAATTGATGCTGATTGGAAGGATTCTATAAGAAAGTAGATAGATTTGTTACTCTGCTATATGTTAAAAAATACTTATATAGCAGAGTGAGTAAAATGGTAGGGAATCGTTGGTATAATTAATTAGATAAAATAAGCTTTTATATATTATTTCATAAAGAGGAGTGTAACATTATGAAGGAAAGAAAAATAAAATTTATTAACTATTTTGGTTATGGATTAGTTGATGTTATAGGTTCTGGTGGATTTACATTAACAAGTGCATGGCTTTTATATTTTTACACAACATTTTGTGGGTTAACCCCAATGCAAGGAGCATCTATATTTGCAATTGCTCGTATAGTTGATGTTATAATGAGTCCTACAATGGGATTTATAACAGATAATTTTTATAAGACTAAGATAGGAAGGAGGTTTGGAAGAAGAAGATTTTTCTTACTTTTAGCTATTCCATTAGTTTCTGTTTATTCTTTAATGTGGGTAAGTGGATTTTCATATATTTATTATGTTGTAACATATATAGGTTTTGAAATCGTATACTCTATGATATTAATTCCTTATGACACATTATCAGCAGAAATGACTTCTGATTTCAAATTAAGAGCAAAACTTACAAGTGCAAGAATGTATATAGCTAGTATTGCATCATTAATAGCAGGATTTTTACCAGGAAGACTTATACAAGTTTTAGGGAAAGAATCGTCAAAATCCTTCTTATATACAGGAATAATTTTCACTTGTGCTTTCATTGTAGCTTTAATATTTGTATACAAATGTACTTGGGAAAGATCTCCAGAAGAAGTGCTTTCCATGGAAACAGATGCTAATAAAGAAAAACTTTCTATAGGTGAAAATATTAAAAAGATATTTATAGATTTTACTACAACTTTTAAGATAAGAAGTTTCAGGGCACATATTGGGATGTATTTAGGTGGATCTGTTGCACAAGATGTTTTTAATGCCGTATTTACTTATTTTATAGTTTTTGCTCTTATAAAAGGTTCTATTGTAGCATCAAATTTATTAGGAATAATGAATGGATTACAAGTTGCAGGAGTAGCATTAGCAACATTTCTAACATTGAAATATAGCCCAAGCAAAGCATTTAGAATGCAATCAGTTCTGGCTATAGTGGCAATTTTGGGGTTCTTTATTATATATGGAACGCTTCCAAATGCAATAATAGTTTTATATGTAGCATCAGTAATAGCTGGAATAGCAAGAGGAGGTATATATTGTATACCTTGGAATAATTATACCTTTATTGCAGATGTAGATGAAATAGTATCTTGTGATAGAAGAGAAGGTATTTTTGCTGGACTTATGAGCCTTTTACGTAAAGCTTCACAAGCATTGTCAGTTTTTTTAGTAGGTGCTATGTTGGAGGAATTTGGATTTATTTCAGGGGGAACAGAACAACCTAAAACAGCTATAACAGCTATAGTAGTTATATTAGCAGTGGTACCTATAATATTGACTATAGTAGGTATTATATCATCATATAAATTTAAAGTAACAGATAAATCACATGAAATATTAAAAAGAGAAATAGAAAGATTGAAAAATGGAGGAGATAAGGGAGCAGTAGATAATGAAACACGTCATGTTGTAGAGGAATTAACAGGGTTAAAATATGAAAATCTTTGGGGAAATAATACAGTTGGATATAATAACTGGAAAAGGTACAAAAATAATAATAACTCAAAAACTGTTAATATTTAATACGCAATTTGTTCAAATAAAGAAAGGAAGTGCTGAAATGTTAAAAAAATTATTTAAGATAACTATGTTGATTATTGTCTCAATTCTACTAATAGCAGGTATTGAAGTATTTACAACTCCTATTAATGCATTTGCAATTAATAAAACTTATTATGTGGATTCTGTGAAAGGTAGTGATAGCAATAATGGGACAAGTTCTAATACTCCTTGGGCATCATTAACAAAGGTTAATAGTAAAATCTATAGTGAAGGAGATAAGATTCTTTTCAAAGCTGGTGGAATTTGGACAGGTCAACTTTATGCAAAAGGATCTGGGATAAACGGAGCACCAATAGTTATTGATATGTATGGAACAGGAAACAAACCAATAATTCAAGGTAATGGAACCAAGCATAACACTATTTATTTTTATAATCAGTCTTATTGGGAAATAAATAACTTGGAAGTTACAAATAAAGCTAGTGATTATGGAGATTATCGTGGCATATCTGTTAATGGAGATGATTATGGAGTTATAAATCATATTTATATTAAGAATTGCGATATACATGATGTAAATGGTGAGGTAAGATGGATTAGTGGATCAAAGGCTGATGAGAATGGAATTTATTATGGAACTGGGTGGGATGCTTCAAAACGTACAGGAGGAATTGTGTTTGATATGCAAAATACATCTACAACTCATGTTAAGACTACTTTTAATGATATTCTAGTTCAAGGTTGTAAAATTAAAGATTGTTCTTTTGGTGGAATAATTGTGAAACAAATTGATAATGGAACCTCCTGGGGAGTGAGAAAGTCAGCTGGTGATAGCAATTGGACTCCACATACAAATGTTACAATTAAAGATAATTATATTAGTCAATATGGTTCAGATCATGCATGTAATGGTATATATATGACAGATGTAAAAGGTGGAACAATCAAAAATAATGTTGTAGCAGGGGCTGGTACATGTGGTATTGAAATGTATTATTGTGATAGTATTACATGTGAAAAAAATGAAACTTTTGATACTACTCAAAAAGCTGGAGGAGCGGATTCTAATGGAATAGACCCTGATAAAGGAACCACAAATATTATAGTTCAAAATAATTATGTACATGATAATGGAGATGGGATCCTTTTATGTGAATTTGGGTTTGGATCCTCTACAATAAGATATAATATACTTCAAAATAACAAAAAGTTAGCTTTAAATTTGCATTCAGACTCAAAGGCTACTGCTGATATATATAATAATATTTTGTATACTAACATTGCTTCTTCTGAATTGGTGAATTCTTCAGGTGGACAAACTACTATGAATAAGGGTACGTATAAAATAAGGAATAATATATTCTATTCAGCTGTAAGTGGACCAGCAATTAGTACTGGCACAAAAGTAACCTATGATTATAATTGCTACTATGGAGTATCAGCACCTTCTTCAGATGGTCATGCAATAATAGCTGATCCTCAATTAGTTAAACCAGGTTCAGGAAAAGATGGTGGTCCAGTTGGTACAGCTTTTAGTTCACTTAGTGGATATAAATTAAAAAGTACATCTCCATGTATTAATAAGGGAATATCTATTTGGAGTGGAGGAAAAGATTTTTGGGGAAATACATTATATAATTCTTCAGCTGATATAGGTGCTAACGAATACAGATAATTTGATGATAATATAAAAGAAATAGGTTTAGAAGAAGGATGTGAAAATTATAATGCTTATTAAAAAGATGAAAATATTTAAGCTAATTAAAGGAATAGGTGTTGCTAGTTTACTTATTATGGTAAGTTTAGAGTCATCTATTGTTAATGCAGCCACATCTAATGCAACAAGAATGGAAGAGGATGGTTATACTTTACTTGATAAGAAATTTGATTATCAAAATGTTTTGCAAGGAAAAACAATGTATGCATTTGGGGATAGTATTGTTGCTGGACATAAATATCCTCTTAGTTTTGTGGATTTTGTTACCCAAAATCAAGGAATGAAATTGAAAAAGTATGCAAGAAATGGTGCAGTAATTTGTTCGGCAGCAACAGATCCTATGGGAGGATACATTATGAATCAAGTCAAATCAGCATCTTTAGTGAATCCTGACTATGTGGTATTTGATGGAGGAACAAATGATGCAGAAAATATCTACAATAATGGAGGAACGTCATTATATAATATTGGAACAGTGACAGAAGGAAAAGATTCTTCAAAGTTCGATACTAAGACGTTTGCAGGTTCATTTGAAAAAACATTATATGATATGGAAAATAAATGGCATAGTGCAAAGATAGTTTATGTTGCAGTACATAAACTGGGGTCACGTGATTGGAAGACACAATTAGCAATGAGAGAAGTTGAATTAGCTGCATGTAAAAAGTGGGGAGTTATAGTTGCAGATGTTTTTGGGAATACTAATTTTGATACTCGAAATATTGAGATGAAAGATTCCTATACATTTAATAATTTAAACTCATCTGGAGTACCAGGTAATAATGGTTCAGGCACACATCCAAATCTTGCTGGTATTAAGAAGTATTATTTACCAGTTTTAACTACAACTCTCTTAAAACTTGCTATAAGTGATATATCCTATTAGGGAGACTGAAAAGATTTTTCAGGAGATATGCTATTAATAATATTTCTTTTTTATGATGGAAATATAGAGTATAAATGAGAAAATGAAAAAAATAATTATATAATAAGATAGCTGTAATAAAAATTCCAACAAGTAAAGCACTCTTGTTGGAATTTTTATTGTATAAAATTATTTAATGTGGTAGTGTTTTTATATAATTACAAGATTTAAGTGAAATTAATTTACTAAGTTTTATAGAGATAAGGGATAATCACTTATAATTAAAATATGGATATTATTAAAAATGAAAATATTAAGGGTGGTTTTAATGAAATACAAAGTTAGTGAACTATCTACCCTTCTTAATGTTTCTACAAATACAGTAAGAAGATATGAGAAGATGGGATATATTACATCAAAAAGATTTGAGAATAATAATTATCGATATTATAGTGAAGATGATATAACAAAATTTATGGCTGTAATATTACTGAGGAAATATGGCTTTACTCATACAGAAATAGCAAATATAAAAAGTAGTCAAATGTCAGAATTAATATATGCATATGAAAATCGAATAGAAGAAATGGACAAGCAGATTGATTATCTAACTAATTTAAGACACAGATTGAAAGATGATTTAATTTTAATGAAAAAAGTCAAGGTGTTTAAACAATCATGTTATATAAAAGATTGTGTTGCTTTATCATATGTTCTTTATCAAAGTGGAGATAGATTATTAAAAGAAAATAAAAGGATAATTACTGTACAAGATTATTTGTATTCATCACCAGAAGTTCAACGAGTTTATTTAATAAGAAAAGAAGATGTAGAAAAGAATAATATAATTTTAAATTTTGGGTGGGCAATAAAGTTAGCTGATTTAGATAGATACAAAATGAGAGAAAATGAATATACAGAGAGATATGAAAAAAGGAAATGTTTATTTAGTTTAGCTAAACTTCCATTAAGTGCAGTAAATAGTCATAGGTATAATGGTAAACGATTAAAAGAGGTTTTGTTAAATGAACCACTAAAGTATATGAAGAAAAATAATCTAAAAATAGATGGAGATATTATTGGAATTGTAATTAATATTGTTATAGAAGATAATCAGGAGATACAATATATTTTAATTAGTGTTCCAATAGGGATTGAGTAATACTATATTGACTATGACATTGTGTCAGACTTTATAATTAGCATTAGTAAACAAGCACAAAAGTTAATTATGGAGGTAAAGTTATAAAATGAGAAGTAAGTTAAAAATGTACATTACATCATTAATAGCTATAATAATAATTATAGCTACAGTGTTTTGTATTAGAAATTTACTATTTTCTAAAAATTCTAGTACATCATCAAGTGATATAGTGAGCACTGAGGATTCAGATAATTTAATTATTGGGGACTCTAGTGATTCAAATGCTTTAAATGTTTTTATTGATAGTGATTTAGATTCAAACAGTATTACAGATAATGAAAACTATCCAGTAAGTGAATGGAACAATCAAATTGAAAATTATCTTAATAGTACATTTTTAAAACAAAAATCTGGAATAGCAAAAGAAGATTGTAATGGAGATACAGAAGGTAAGAATCAACAAAAAGTGCCAACAGGAGTGAGAAATGTGGGTGAAGATAATATTAAAGAATTAAATGAAGGAGAAGTTACTAATCAGTCAAACATTTGGATTGTTGGTGATTCAACAGTAAGTAGTTTTAATGATAATTACTATTATCCAAGATATGGTTGGGGAACTCAGATTGGGAATTATCTTGATGGATCATTTTCAATACAAAATCTTGCATTATCAGGAAGAAGTTCGAAAAGTTTTACAGTTGAGCCACAGTATAGTACCTTACTTAAAGGGATGAAGAGTGGAGACTATTTACTTGTAGGTTTTGGACATAATGATGAAAAAACAGAAGTGGAAAGGTATACAAATCCAAATGGAACATATTTAGATGAAGGTTCATTTGCTAATTCTTTGTATAAAAATTATATTAAACCAGCTAAGGAAGCAGGATGTAAAGTAATACTTTGTACTCCTATTGTTAGAAGAACAGAGACAGGTGAGTGGAGTGGTACAAACATTCATATTACAGAAGATTTTGGAGAATTTGTAGGTGGAGACTATAGTAAAGCTATTAAAGTATTGGGGAAAACACTTAATATACCAGTAGTTGATATGACTTCATTAACTAAATCTTTATATGATAAGTTAGGACCAAATGAAACTCTGAATCTCCATGCTTGGACATCTTCAAAAGCAGTAAGTGTAGATAATACACATACAAATATTTGGGGAGCAAAATACAATGCATATTTTATAACAAAGGCAATTAAAGAGTTGAGGATAGCTGGAATTTCAGAGCATGTGATTGAGACTAATGCTCCAATTAAAAAAGATTCTTTATTTTCTAATCCTGATTATAAAACATCATCATATACAGGGAAATTAAAACAAAGTATTTTATGGAAAGATTATGGTATTTGGAAAGGTACTGTATTTGGAGACATTGGAGTGGATGCAAATATAGAAAATCAAGTAATTGAAAAAGATAGTGAAGGAAATATGCATATTGCAGTATCAAATAATAAGGGGAAAATAGCAAGTACATCTGATGGGATTGCAATGTATTATTATAAAGTTCCTGTAAACAGTAAATTTACATTAACAGCAAAAGCTAAAATTAATAAATTAGTTTTAAATGATCAAGTATCATTTGGACTTATGGCTAGAGATGAAATGTATGTTGATTACAATACAATGGAAGCTCTTGGTGATTATGTTGTAGCAGGACCTTTAAAGCTTACAAAGGCAGGAAATGTTTGGAACTGTTTTGCAAGAAAAAATGGAGGCCTTACACAGGGGGGGACATGTAAAAATCCAATTTCTGCAGGAGATACTGTAAATCTTTCTATTCAAAGTAATTCAGATGGCTATGCTTGTACTTTTGGGAATGAAACAACTATAACAGGAGGATTTGATTTTAAACTTACAAGTATTGATCCTAATTATGTATATGTAGGAATGTTTGTAGCAAGAAATGCAGATATTACATATAGCGATATTAAATTAGTAGTTGATGGGGTTGAGGTTAAATCTTAAAGATAAACTTTGAAAAGTCTGCATTTTTTATTATTTGGAAAATGTACTTATTGCTAGAGTTGAATATGGAGTAAAAAATAGAATTGTAACTCCAAGATTATCCCCCACCATTATACAGAACTGTATTGTGGTGGGGTTTTTGTACTAAGTGGTTTTAATTCTATTAATCGTACTTCATGAGGTTCTAATTCTGCAGTTATTGTTAACAAATAATTTTCAGCAGTCACTATTCTGTTTTGAATTCTTGGAAGAGATGTAGAATTTAAATATTCAATATCTTTATCATTATCTATAGGCATTCCTCCTAATTCTATCCACTTGTCAAAAGAACTTCCATAGTGCTTATTTACAATAGTTTCTGTTAATTTATATGTAGTTTCAGAAAGATTGGTAAGAGGAAGAATTACTTTTAAATTATTTTGCTTTGGAAATGGAGTATATCTATTTTTGAAAGTCATGTCAAATAATTCACCAGAGGCATATAATCGTGAATAATGTTGGTAATTATACAGTATTACTTGAATTGAGTATCCATCTGTTGTTATAAAGTATCCATCACCTTTTTCGAGCAATCTATCTCCAAGACTGTTAAGCATTTGGAAAACATAATAGTGAGATTTTTTTATTCTATTATAAGTAAAAAGACCTTGTCCACCATGAAACAATTGATTTTTCATTTTCACTTCTTCATTTAAATCAGATAACTGCCAATAACCAAAACTTTCAAGAGAATCATAGTTTTCTAATATATTCTTAGCTATATATGCTGCTTTAAAAACTGTATCATTTAAAAGTTCATTATGTGATATAGAAGAATTCCAACTAATTAAGTAGAGCTTGTCAGTTTTCCAGGAGTTTTCTTTTAATCTTTTTTTGATAGATTCAATACTTTCTTTTAATGCATTTTCAGATTCAGCATATACAAGGTATTTTCTCATTTTTATATGAGCTTCCTTTGAAATAGTGGTGGCATCTAAACCAGATAAATTCATAGGATAAAAATGCATGTTAATAAAATCAGGCAAACAATCATTTTCTTTACAAAGGTTCATAAATGTATCTAACCAGTCATTTGATCCTTCTAGAGTTTCAGAAAAAACTGGAGAGCTTCCAAATAGGATATCTTTACTTATTCCTTTTACAGTTTTGTAGGTTTTATTATAAAAATCAAAGAAATCATTTGGATTTTCAAAACCAAACATCTTTTTGAAATCAGGCTCATTCCACAAGAAGACAGGCCAAGATTCAACTTCTTTTCTGCCATAACGAGATATAAAGTGTTCGATAAGTTGTTTTATAGCATAAGTCCACTTTTTCATATTTTTAGGAAAACTTATGATGGAACTAACAAAGAACATTGTACGAGCAGGATCTTTTGCAAGCTCTTTTGGCATAAATGAAAGTTCTATAAAAGGTTTTAAGTTAATAGATAGAAAAAAATCTATTATAGAATCAATATAAGTAAAACAAAGTTCAGGATCACCATTTTCATTTTCTGAATAAAACATCATTTCATCATCAAGCAATCCATGAAATCTTATGTATTTGAATCCAATATCTTTTTGAAGCTCTTGAAGTATTTTTTGATTCTCAGAAAGTAATACATGTTTTGCTTTTCCAATACAAGCAAGATTTTTAAAAGTATGCTCCAAAGGAACTCCATTTAATGAAGTGTTAATTGGATTTATTTCACAAATTTTAGTGTTAGAATTATTTTCATTTGAGATAATAGAATCTTGTTTTAGATAAATTACTAAATGTCTAAAAGATGTGTTATGTTGTAAATCAAAATAATTTATATTTTCAGTTATTCCTTTTTCAGTAATAGAATCATGTCTATCTATTATTTTTCGATATTTACTTGGTAGGCAACCATGTTTGTTTCTAAATGCAGAAACAAATGAACGGGTATTAGAAAAACCATTTTTTTCTGCAATATATTCAATTTTCAAATTAAGGTTACTTAAATCTCTTTCTGCATGAGAAAGTCTAACTTCCATCAAATATTCACTAAAGTTAAGACTTGTAAATTCTTTAAATATTCTTGAGATATATGGAATTGACAAAAAGAATTTATCGGCTAAGTCATTTAATGAGATTTTTTCTCTATAATTTTCACTTATATAATTTAGCATATTCTTTATTCTTTCTGAATTTTTGTCTATATCATTAGAAGTGTTAATTTCTTCAACTTTAAAGTTGGTAGCTAATATATATAATAATTCATAAATATATGATTTATTTAAAAGTTCAATATCACAATTAGGATTGATATTAGCTTTAACTAATAAAGCAAGAAGACGTTTTAGTGGTATAAATCTATTTTTATCTGTTTCTAGGGATGAATTACAATTAAATCTTTTTTGAGCAAAGCGAGAAATTTCAGCTTCAAATGTAGAAATATTAATTTTTAATGATAATATTTTACATTCAGTACCTGATAATGAATGCAATTCAAAAGTATTTATAAGAATAATATCATCTTCATGTAATTTATATTGTATATTACCACATTGAACTTTGACAAAACCAGATAACACATATATTAGTTCTATACCGTTATGCCAATACATGTTTAAGTTTTCAATTGAAAATACAGAAAGTTTTAAAGTTGAAGAAACGTTTAAATTTATAAGTTCTTTATTTATATTCATTAAATGCCTCCATAGTAAAAAATAGTAGTTGATGTAATAGAAATATAACATTATAGCATTATAACATTGTTAATAAAGGAATGTAATACTATCAAAGCAATAAATAAGAAAAATGTGTAAAAAATTAATATTTTAACTGTAAAAAATTATCTTGAAATTAATAGAAGGAAAATTTTCAATTAAAAGTGGATAAAATATTGCAGCTAATAGGGTATGAAAATAGATATTTTATCCATTTTTAACGTGTTAAAATATTAACGAATACTAAATAGTTTGAAAATTTTGAAAGCACATAAACAAATGGAGGGATAGAATATGAAGATATTAGGAATTTCAGGTGGAAGAAGAGACAGCAATAATGATGCTATGTGCAAAGAAGCTTTAATGGCTGCAAAGGAAATAGGGGCAGAGGTTGAATTTATTCAATTAGCAGATTTAGAAATAAAACATTGTACTGGATGTACAGCATGTGTTAATTCACTTATGACAGGAAAAGGTAACATGTGTGTATTAAAGGATGATTTTGATTGGTTATTAGATAAAATGTTAGATGCAGATGGAATACTATTTGCAAATCCTATCTTCTGTAAAGGTGCACCAAGTAAGTTCCTTGCAATAAGAGATCGTTTTGGGCCAAGAATGGATAGAGGAAATAACGTTGTAGCAGCTAAAATTGCAGAAACAACAGGAGGGAAAGCTCCAGATCCAAGAATTTTGAAGGATAAAGTAATTTCTTATATAGGAATTGGTGGATCAGATTGGGTTACAAGATTTCAATGTGATTCAGCAATACAAGCATTAACACCTATGTGGAAAGTTATAAATAATGAAGTATTTCCTTTTTCTACAGGAATTGTTGTGGATAATGAAAAGGTAGAAAAGATTCGTGAAATAGGCTTAAATCTTGCAAAAGCAGCTAAAGATATTGAGAATGCAGAATATAAAGGAGAAGAAGGTGTATGCCCACATTGTCATAGTAGAAACTTTTTCTTAGATAGAGAATCTACTCATGCTGTATGTTGTATGTGTGGAATAGAAGGTGATGTTAAAGTTGTTGATGGTAAGGTAAGATTTGAATTTCCAGAAGAGCAATTAGAACATGCCCATGATACTTTAAGTGGTAAGTTTATACATGCTGATGATATTAAAAAGACTGTTGAGATAAGCATGAAATTGAAGAAGTCAGAAGATTATAAAAAACGTATGGAAAGTTATAAGAACTTTGTTAAAGGCTCTAAGCCAGAAAGATAAAATTAAGTTTAAGTACGGATAGTAATGGAGGAATTATAATGAGAAGTATAGAAACAGATGTAATTGTAGTTGCTGGGGGCCTTTCAGGATTAGCAGCAGCCATTTCAGCAGCAGAAAATGGTGCAAAAGTAACTGTGTTTGAAAAATCAAATACAACAGGTGGAGCTGCAAATATGGGAATGGGGCCACTTGGTATAGGATCACCAATTCAAAAAAATCACATGATATCACTTACTCCAGGAGAAGCATTTAGAAAGCATATGTATTTTACACATTACAATGTAGATGCTCGTATGGTACGTGATTATTATTTTAAGTCTGGAGATACAATAGAATGGCTTATGGATATGGGAGTTGAGTTTGCTGGAGTTCAAAGGGCTTTTAGTGCACCAGAAAATACAAGAGCATATTCAGATGGTGAATTTACATGGCATGTTGTAAAACCAGAAGGAGGGGGAGAGCCAGGGCCACGTTCAGCTTCTACAATGACAAAGAGAATGACTGAAAAAGCTATAGAATTAGGAGTTGAAATTATTTTTGAAACACCTGTTAGTAAGATAATAATGGAGAATGGACAGGCATCTGGAATATTAGCCAAAGACAAAGCAGGAGAAGAAATTGAAGCAAGAGCTAAATCAGTTATTTTGGCAACAGGTGGATTTGGAGATAATCCTCAGATGATTAAAGATGAAACAGGATATGAATTTGGAAAAACTATTTTTAATTTTGCTATTCCAGGTATGAAAGGCGATGGAATAAAAATGGCATGGGAAGCAGGTGCAGGTCATACATCATGTAATATGGAATTAATGTACCAATTACCTGATAATATGAATCACTTTATCCTTGATGGAGCATTTCGTCAACCATGTTTATGGGTAAATAAACTTGGACAAAGATTTATGCCAGAAGATCAGATTGCTAATACAACATTTACTGGAAATGCAATTACTGCACAACCTGGAAGTGTAGCTTATGCAATATTTGATAGTAAAATGCTTAAGAAATATAAGAAAAAAGGGCCAGAAATAGTATCCCATGTACATCCACATGACTTATTTGATCAGTTTGATGAGCAATGGGAAAGAGATATAGAAGCTGGATATGAGCCAATATCTCAAGGTGAAACTATTGAAGAATTAGCAGAAAATGCAGGTATTGATGTAGCTGGATTAGTAGCTCAAGTAGAGGAATACAATGATATGTGTGATGAAGGATTTGATGAACTATTTGAGAAAGATAGGAGATATATGAATCCAATCAAAAAAGGACCATTCTATTGCTGTCGTCAAAATGTTGGGGCATATGGTTCATTAGGTGGAATCCTTATTAATCATAAAACCGAAGTTATGGCACAAGATTATAAGGTGATTCCAGGCCTTTATGCTGTTGGAACAGATGCTTGTAATATTTTTGGAGATAGTTATCCATTTACTTTACCAGGAAATACAATGGGATTCTGCTTAAATAGTGGACGTATCGCTGGAGAAAATGCAGCAGCAAAATTAAGTGATTTTTAACTAAGAGGTATCTTGGCAGGCAATAAAATTGCCTGCTAACTTTTTAAGGAGGAATATCAAATGAAGATTATTTTAGATGATAAGGAAATAGATGCAAAAGAAGGAGTATCGATATTGGATGCTGCCCTTGAAGCTGGAATCTATATTCCACATTTGTGTAAACATCCAGACTTAGAAGCAGTTGGTGGATGTCGTTTATGTTCAGTAGAAGTAGAGGGCATAAATAATGCTGTACCTGCCTGCAAGACAATAATAGAGGAAGGTATGGTAGTAAAAGTTAAATCTGAGAAAGCTGATAAAACTAGAAAAATGGCTATGGAGTTAATTTTAGCAACACATCCAGCAGATTGTACAGGATGCCCTAAGTATGGTAAGTGTGAATTACAATCTTTATATCAGTATATGGGCGTTAGTGCAGAAAGATGGAGAAAAAAAACAAGAACTGTTGCTAATGATACAAGTAATCCAATGATACAGCATCTATTTACAAGATGTATTAGGTGTGGAAGATGTATTAGAGCTTGTAGAGAACTAAGAGGAGTAAAGGTTTTAGATTATCAAAGAACAAAAGATGGTATACGTGTGGGGATTGATGGAAATGTATCACTTGAAGAGGCTGGATGTAGATTTTGTGGTGCTTGTATAGAAGTATGTCCAACAGGCTCAATTATGGATGCAATAGGTTTGATGAAAGAAGATGTATCATATAGCAATTCGGTAGTTCCATGTAGAGCTTCTTGTCCAGCACATACAGATATTCCAAGATACATTCGCTATATTAAAAACGGAGAGTTTTCAAAAGCAACTGCAGTAATACGTGAAAAGGTTCCTTTTCCAGAAACATTAGGAAGTATTTGCAATCACATATGTGAAGATAACTGTAAGAGAAATGAACTAGGAAATCCAATTTCAGTTTGTAAATTAAAAAAAGCAGCTGCTGTAGAGGATGATGGTGCTTGGAAGAGAAGAGTAAGAAAATCAGAACCAACAGGAAAAAAGGTTGCAGTAATAGGTGCTGGACCAACTGGATTAACATCAGCATATTATCTTGTTAAAAAAGGACACGCGGTTACAGTGTTTGAAGAAAATCCAAAAGCTGGTGGGCAATGTCGTTATGGAATTCCAGCATATCGCTTACCTGACGAATTACTTGATAAAGAAATTGAAGATATAGTTGAAGCAGGAGTAAAAATTGAAACTAATAGTAAAATAGACACACCAAAAAAGTTATTAGAGAAAGGTTATGACTCAGTTCTTGTTTCTATTGGTACACATAAAGGTACTGAACTACCAATAGAAGGAAATGACTTAATGGGAGTATATGTAAATACTGATTTTCTTAAGAATGTACGTATTGGAAAATCTGTAGAATTGAAAGAGAGAGTAATGGTTTTAGGTGGTGGTAATGTTGCCTATGATTGTGCTAGAACAGCATTAAGATTAGGTGCAAAAGAAGTTCATATAGCATGTCTTGAAAATTTAGAGCAAATAACAGCTACAAAAGATGAAATTGAAGAAGGAAAAGAAGAAGGTATTATTTTACATGATGCACATTCATTTTTAAGAATCACTGGTAGCGATGTTGTAGAAGGTGTGGAACTTCAAAAAGTTAAAAAGTTCTATTTTGACAGTGATAGAAAAGCAGTTATTGAATTAGTAGAAGGATCTAATGAAGTAATATCAGTAGATAATGTTATTTTTGCGGTTGGACAAAGACCTGCTGGAACAGAAGATATGGAAATAGAATTAACTCATGGACCATACATTAAGACAAATGAAGATTTAGAAACTAGTGTACAAGGAATTTTTGCAGCTGGTGATGTAGTTACAGGCACCAAATCAGTAATATCAGCAATTGCAGCAGGTCGTAAAAGTGCTGAATCAATTGATAAGTATTTAGGTGGAGATGGTGATATTTCTGAGAAATTATTAGATGATAAAAAGCCTGATTCATATATTGGAAGATGTTCTGGGTTTTCTAAGTTAGAAAGAATTAAACCAGAAATTCTAAATGCTGAAAAGAGAAAATGTAATTTTGAAACTGTGGAAAAAACTTTATCTAAAGAAGCTGCAATGTGTGAAGCAAGTCGTTGTTTACAATGTGACTTAAGATTAAACTTAAAGACTTCTAAGTTGTGGAATGAGTATTAGAGGAGGAAAAGAAGCATGAGTAAATATTTAATATGTAATGCAGTATCAGCATATAAAGAAGCACCAGTTTCAAATGATATTTTAAAGAATAGAACTTGTGAAGTTTTAGAATCTATAAATTCAAAAAAAGCAGAAACAAATTATATTATTTTAGATGAAAAAGAAAAAGAACTACAATCAAAATTACAAACAGAAGCTAAAAATTATCCAGGTATGAATTTAAAGATTATTTTAGTTAATAGCAATTTTAGGTTTGTATATAGAAATTCTAGTGCAATCTTAAAAGTTATTGAGGGTGAAAAACCAATACCTTCATCGAAAGAAGAAGACAAGTCAGTATATACTGTAGAAATGTTATTAGATGTGGAAACAAAGAATGTATATATAGATGGAAGAGTAAATAAAAAAGGAAAATATACTTTTAAAAAGAAGAGTTCAGGAAAAGAAATTTTAGAAGTAGCTGAGGTAAAAGGAAACTTTAAAGGAATGTATTTAGGTTATCCTATGGGAATATTTTTAGGAGAATCTGATTTGGAGAAGGAAATTGAACTTACTACAGATTATATTTCGATATTAGATGAGAATGATTGTATTTTAGACAAGTTAAAACACATTGCAGAAATATATACAAAGGAATCTTGTGGAAGATGTGTTTTTGGCTTTGAAGGTGTTACACAAATTAATATGATTCTATCAGATATTTCTCTTAAAAAAGGAAAAGCAAGCGATATTGCTTTATTGCTAGACCTTTGCAATGAAATGAAAGATCAAGTACTTTGTGAAGTTGATGGAACACTTTCTTCTACTATAATAAGTGCAATGAAAAATTTTAAGGTTGAAATAGAAGAGCATATTACTAAAAAATCTTGTAGAGCAGGAATTTGTAGTAAATTTGTAACTTATCATATTCTTGCAGATAAATGTATAGGTTGTACAGATTGTACAGATGAATGTGATGATGATGCAATTCTTGGAAAGAAAAAATTTATTCATGTAATTGATCAAGATGAATGTAGTCAGTGTGGAAAATGTATGGAAGCTTGTGATGAAGGCGCAATTGTTAAGGCAGGAGCAATAAAACCTAGATGTCCTCAAAAGCCTATACCATGCAAAAGATAAGGAAGAAAAGGGTGAATGAAAGTAAATGAATATTCTAGAACGTGTACAAAAAATACCTGGAGGAACCATGGTAATACCAATGGCTATTGCTGCAATTATCAATACCTTTATACCTAATGTTTTGCAGATAGGAAATCCACTAACAGCAACTTTTACAAGTAAGGGAACCATGTGTGTAGTTGGTATGATGCTTGTGTTTACTGGAATTCAAATTAAACCTAAACAAATACTTCTTTGCTTAAAAAGAGGTGGGATATTAAGTGGGTTAAAAGCCTTTATTGGGATTATATCAGGAATATTAATAATGAAAATCTTTGGAATGGATGGAGTAGCTGGTATATCCACACTAGCTTGGGTAGCGTGTCTAACAAGTTGTAATCCAGGGCTTTATATAGCACTTATGAATGACTATGGGGATGAAATAGATAGAGTTAATTATGTATTGCTTAATGTGATAGGTCTTCCATTTTTACCAGTTTGCATTTTAGGGTTTGCTAATGGAAATGGGATAGATTATAAAAGTATTGCAGCTACACTTTTACCTCTATTATTAGGAATGATTTTAGGTTGTTTAGATCCTAAGATAAGAGAGTTTTCAAAAGATGGAATCAAAGTATTAATACCATTTATGGGATTTTGTCTTGGGGTTAATATAAATTTACAATTAGCTATTCAATCAATTGGTAAAGGAATACTTTTATTTTTAGTATATATGATAATTAATTTTATTCCTCTATATCTAGTTGATACAAAGTTACTTAAACAACGTGGGCATTCTGCAACAGCAATAAGTTGTGTCGCTGGTTTAGCTATGACAGTACCTAGTTTAATGGTGGAAAGTGATAGTAGATATTTACAATATGTGAATGATGCAATTGCACAATTAGCATTTGTAGTTGTGATAAGTGCCATTGTAACACCATGGTTAATTAAAAAAGTAGTTATGGGTAGAAGAGCTAATAAAACTGCAATAGAAATAAATTCTTAAAAATTGAAAGGAGAACAATTAATATGGAGAATATGAAATATGTCCCTAATGGGGGACAAACATATATACCTTTTCAAGATAATATTAATGTAAAAACACTAAATTTCAAACCTTTAGATAAGCCTAAATCATTAATGTCTGCTTTAGAATTAAAAGATGAATTTAAAGAAAAAGGATATATTCCAATTAAGGAATGTCAGCATTTTATTCCAGGAGTTACAGCAGAAATGCTAGATTGGTTCTGGGTAAATATGGAGAAGTGCTATTATCTATGGGCACCAGGTGCACATAAGAGATTTAGTTGGGTAAAATCTCCTGCAGAATATGGTTTTTTAAATTCAGCACATATGATTTCAGAGGCAATGGTGCCAGGTAAACCTGTATTTGGAGGAAATGGAGTTGTTATTAATCGATTTAATCTTAGCTATTTTCCATTTAAAACAGCACTTGAGCATGTAATTGTCGAAGGAATATTTAATGATAAAAATGAAATTGTAGATATAAATGTTCACATGTGGGAAGATATTGAAGGTGGAGTTATTCATGTGACTTCTGGAGCTGTAAATACAAGAATTAGTGAGCCACCAGCATTTATTAAAGATTCTTTAGATGCTATGCCAACAAATGAAGATAGAGAAATTCATGGAGAATACGAAGCAGCTATGTGGCCAGTTTTTCTCCCAAAACTCTATAAATTATGGAAATTACATCCTGATTTATCCCAAAATGTACAATGTAATTTGCAAATTAGGAAGAAAGATAATGAGGAGTTTGAGTATTTATATGAAAATGGACCAGTGATAATATAAAATTTTAGTTTTTAATAAATAGCAATAAAAAATTATTTATTGCTATTTTTTTCCGTTTTTGCAACAATCAAGGCACAAGTTTAACCACTTAATACTAGATTCTTCTCTTATAATAGCTCCATTTAGAACAAGATAATCTCCAAAAGCATCACTATTAATAGGTGGAATACCATTATATGGATCAAGTTGTGTATATAAAAAGGTAAGTCTGTCTTGATGTTGTTCTAATTGTTGTTCTAATAAATGAATTCTGGTATCTAAATCTAAATTATTTGAAAAATACATTCTAAGGCGAAAAATATTTTTTGGTGTGGATTCCATAGGCTCATCTTTTTTTAGCCATTTTAAGAATTCTTGTTTCCCTTTTTCTGTAATAGTATAAACTTTTTTTTCTAATACATCTCCACTAATTTCGATATTATATACTATAAGTTTTTCGGTAACTAATTTTTTTAATTCTGGGTATATTTGGCTGTGCTTTGCACTCCAAAATTCGACTAATTGAAAATTAAATTCCTTTCCTATATCATAACCTGTCATAGGACTTCTGTTTAATAGGCCTAAAATTGCAAATTTAAGTGTTCTCACAAATGCACCTCTTTCGGTAATACTTTATTTATTATGAATTATGACAAATCTCATAAATACGACCACATTAAATATTATCATAATTATAAATGTAATGTTAAAAAATATATAAAGTTATTATGTATATTTAATTATATCATAGTAAATATGTTATAAAAAATAAACATATAAAATAAAATATATAAATATTTATATATTTATATTTACATGATGTTTGTATTGTGATATTATTAGCAGGAAATTGTGATATTATTAACAAAAGAAAGGTATGAAAGATATTTATGGAACTAACGAAAAAAAGATGGATTATTTTAATTGCAAGTTGTTTTATTAATTTGTGCATTGGTTCGATGTATGCTTGGAGTGTTTTTGCAGCGCCTATGGCAAGTTATTTGAGTGAAATCACTGGTGTTACATTGACTGCAGGAACTTTAGCGATTGTTTTCACTGTTACCAATTCTGTTGGACCTATAACAATGATATCAGGTGGAAGAATTAATGATGTTTTTGGTCCTAAAAAAGTTATCTTTTTTGGAGGAATACTTTTTGGTGGAGGTATGATTTTATCAGGTTTTGCAACAGGATTAGGAATGTTGGTAGTGGCATATGGAATTATTACTGGTCTTGGAATTGGAATGGTTTACGGATGTACAATTAGTAATTCAATAAAATTTTTTCCGGACAAGCGTGGATTTGTCGGAGGTATTACAACTGCTTGTTATGGATTTAGTTCAGTAATAGTACCACCAGTTGCAAATATATTGATTAATAATTTGGGGGTAACAATAGCATTTAAGATTATAGGTGCTATATTTTTAAGTGTTGTATGTGTTTGCTCATTCTTTATTGATAAATGTCCAGAAGGCTTTATTCCTGAAGGGTGGACACCATCAAATTCTCAAGGAAATAAATTGAGTCAGAATGAAAAAGATTGGAAAGGAATGTTAACAAGTCCTATTTTCTATGTAATGATCTTAGTATTATTATGTGGTGCATTCTATGGACTGATGTGTTCTGCTATGACATCTCCTTTAGCACAAGGAATGATTGGAATGCCAGTTGCAGCCGCGACCACTGTAGTCTCTGTTTTAGCATTATTTAATACAGGAGGACGTATTGCTGCAGGTTATGTTTCAGATAAAATAGGTAGAATTAATACTCTTGCAGTTGCATTTATTATTGCGATTGCTGGGCTCGGATGCTTATATTTTTCAGGACAAGGAGATGTAACAAAATTTTATATAGGCATTATAAGTATAGGTGTATCCTTTGGAGCATTTATGGGAGTTTTTCCTGGGTTTACTGCAGACCAATTTGGAACTAAACACAATAGTGTGAATTATGGAATAATGTTTATTGGGTTTGCAGTATCAGGTTATTTTGGACCAACAGTTATGAAAAATATATTTAATGTGGACCAGAGTTATCAAAGAGCATTTTTAATAGCTATAATTTTTTGTATTATAGGATTTGGGTTAACTTTTGTATATCGTTTTGTACATAAAGAGGAAAAAGATAATCTAAAGATAGATAAATAAAAACTACGTTTCTATAAAAAAGAGTTAATAGTTTAACAGAAAATAAGCATTATACATGAATACGGTTAATAATTTAACAAGTAGTATGTATATGAAGATAAATATAAATTAAGCACTAAAGGAGAATTATAATTATGGAAAGAAAATATCCAAACTTATGCAAATCAATTAAAATTGGAGGTGTAACTTTTAGAAATAGAATGTTTTCTGCACCAATGGGAGGAACAGATATTACAGCTGACTGCACTATTGGTCCAGCATCTACAGCTTTTTACGAGTTAAGGGCTAAAGGTGGAGCAGCTTCAGTTACTGTTAGTGAATGTGTAGTTCACCCACAAACAGAAGCATCGCATATGTATCATTTAGATTTAGAAACTGTAGGTTCACTTGCAAGTTTTACATATACTGCAGATGCTATTCGCCGTCATGGTGCAATTGCAAGTGTAGAATTGTCTCATTCAGGGCAATATGCTGGAACTTATTTAACTGATAAGAATAAAAAAGAAGGACTAGCTCAATGGGGGCCAAGTGCTGGAGTTCGTCCAGATGGTCGCGAAGTGAAAGAGCTTACTCAAGAATTAATAGATGACATAGTAGAAGCGTATGGAGATACTGCTGCATTAGCTAAAAGAGCAGGATTTGAAATGGTTATGATACATGGTGGACATGGGTGGCTTATAAATCAATTCCTATCACCTTATTTTAATAAGAGAACAGATAAGTATGGTGGTTCATTAGAAAATAGGGTTCGTTTGGCACAAGAAGTTCTTGATAGCGTTCGTAAAGCTGTTGGACCTGATTTCCCAATAGAATTTAGAATGAGTGGTTCTGAATTATTTGAAGGTGGATATGATCTTTCAGAAGGAGTTGAAATTGCTAAATTAATAGAATCAAGAGTTGATTTACTTCATGTATCTGCTGGAACTTATCAAAGAGGATTTGGTATAACACATCCTTCTATGTTTGTTGATCATGGTTGTAATGTTTATCTTGCAGCAGAAATTAAAAAGCATGTAAGTGTTCCAGTAGCAACAATTGGGGCATTAAATGATCCAGAGATGATGGAAGAAATTATAGCAAGTGGTAAGGCTGATGTTGTTGAAATGGCACGTGCGCTTTTAGCTGATCATAAACTTCCACAAAAAATTATGAGTAATCAAGATAAGGATATTATAAAATGTCTAAGATGCTTTACCTGTATGGCAGAACGTGCTGCAACATCTACAAGACGTTGTACAGTTAATCCATTAATTGGACGTGAATTAGATGGAACAGAAATTATTCCTGCAGCTACTTCCCATAAAGTTCTTGTAGCTGGTGGTGGACCAGGAGGATTACAAGCAGCTATTACTGCTGCAAAACGTGGACATAAAGTTATACTTTGTGAAAAATCTGATGAGCTAGGTGGAATACTAAAAGGAGAGCAAGGAATTCCATTTAAGTATGAAATGTACGAGTTAGGTGTTACTCTTGGTAAATTAGCAAAGGATGCAGGTGTAGATATACGTTTAAATACAACTGTTACTAAGAAATATGTAGAAAATGAAAATGTTGATGCATTAATTATAGCTGTTGGTTCAGAAGCCCTTGTTCCCCCAATTCCAGGTTTAAATGGCGATAATGTAGTAGTTGTTAATGATTACTATTTAGAAAAAGATAAGGTTGGTAATGAGGTAATAGTTCTTGGAGGAGGCCTTGCAGGATGTGAAGCAGCAATACATCTTGCACAAGAAGGTAAAAATGTACATTTAGTAGAAATGAGAGCTGAACTTGCTCCAGATGCTAACATTAGACACAGACCAATTCTATTAGCAGAAATAGAAAAGAGGAATATTCATGTCCATACAGAATATAAAGGGTTAAAAGTAACAGAAAAAGGAGTTCTTTGTGCTGATGTGGATGGAAAAGAATATCTTGTACCAGGTACTTCAGTAATTTGTGCACTTGGACAAAGAGCAAGAAGAAATGTAGTAGAAGAATTAATAGATTGTGCACCTTTTGTTAGAGAAATAGGAGATTGTGTACGTCCATCTACAATAACAACAGCAGTATATCAAGGACATCATGCAGGACTTGATATCTAATGTTGAAATTTTGATTAAAGTAGAAAGTTGTTTTTTATAAGTAAAGTTGAAGCCTCAAACTAATGTTTTTTCTATAGAAAAAAAGTTTGAGGCTCTTTTGTATTAAATTTATTTAAACTTAGAATTTTTTGAATTTAAATTTTGAGACCATAAGATAAGCAAGAAATATAATTAAAAGCATTGACAAAAATATAGAAAAATTATTACTAGGCACACTTAAAGCAAATAATGCAAGAAGTGAACCCGCAATAGTTATAGGGATTCCATTAAAAATACCATCAAAGTCATTCAAATTATACTTTGCTAATCTATAACAGCCACAAATAATATAGAATAGTAGAAAAACGATACCAGCTATTTTAAAATCAAAATTGGAAAAATTATATTTGACAAAAGTTAATAGAGCAGGTGCAACTCCAAATGAAACTAAATCTGCTAAAGAATCCAATTCTTTTCCTAATTCGCTAGATACATTTAATAATCTAGCAATTCTACCATCATATCTATCTATTAAAGCAGCAATAATTATAAATATAGCAGCCATAAAAAAATCTTTATTCATGATTTCTATTATTGAAAGAACTCCAAATGATAAATTAATAAATGTTAGTATATTGGGTATAAACTTTTTTATCATGTATTTACTCCTTATATTTATAAATTAATTTTTTTATCTTCTGAAAATTTACCTATAAGCTTGTCTTTATGAACTAGTCCAAATATAAAGGACACTAATGCAATAAGTGATATTATTATGGTTGATACATAATTACCATAACGAATATTGGAACCTATACTTACTGAAGCTAAAAGCCAAGGAAATCTGCTAATAAGTAAAATCCCAAAGAATTTTGAAGGCTTAATAGGTGTTAAACCTGCAACATATATTAAAAAATCTTTTGGTAATCCAGGAACTAGAAAAATAATGAATAAGATTATAGAGAACTTCTTACTATCCATAATATCTATAATCCATTGAAAGTTTTTCTTTTTTAGTAATTTTTCTATAAATGAAGCACCAATTAGTTTGGTGAAATAGAAAGCTATAAAAGCACCAAGCATCATTCCCAATATTGAATAAATCATTCCAAGTGGTACACCATAAATATATCCACCAGCAGCTTGAATTATTTCGCCTGGAATAGGTGCAATTATTGTTTGTAAAGTTTGAAAAAGAATCAATACAATTGAACCTAGATGACCTAATGAAAGTATATAATTACTAAATTTATCTAGTGATACGGTTATTTCAAGAAAATATGGTAAATATTTAAATGCTAATGCAAGCATCACTATCCCAAATAGTACTAGTGATAATTTTATAATTAATAATTTTTTTTGCTTTTCCACAATCATTTATTCCTTTCCACTAAGTTGTTTCTAAGTTAATAGTTTATTGATAACATCTTAAGATTCTCGTATATAGAATCTTAAGAATTCTTAAGTCAAACAAATGCTATAGATTTAAAAAATATCACATTATATACTAATAATAAATGAAAGGGGTTTAATGAATAGCATGATGAAGATTTTAATTGCAGATGATAATGAGGAGATAAGAGAAATAGTTTGTGTCTTATTAGAGAGTGAAGGTTATAAAGTAATCGAAGCTATAAATGGACAAGATGCTGTAAACAAAGTTGATGAAAGTATTGATTTAATAATTCTTGATGTAATGATGCCTGTAAAATCTGGATTTAAAGCATGTTTAGAAATAAGGGAAAAAACAAGTGCTCCAATCTTATTTTTAACAGCTAAATCTCAAGATTCAGATAAATGCATGGGATTTTCTGTAGGAAGTGATGACTTTCTATCAAAGCCGTTTTCATATGCAGAATTAGTATCAAGAGTTAAAGCGTTGCTTAGAAGATATTATATATATAAAGGGAAGGAAAAAAATGATTTAACAGGTTTGATTATTTTAGATGGATTGAAAATAAATACAACTTCAACTGAAGTTTATATAGATGAAAAAGAGGTTATACTAACTGAAATTGAATATAACATTCTTTTGTTAATGGCTAAAAATCGAAAAAAAATATTCTCAGCACAAAACTTATATGAAAGTGTTTGGAAAGAGCCTTATTTTTATTCTTGCAATAATACAGTTATGGTTCATATAAGAAACTTAAGAAGTAAAATAGAACCAGATCCACAAAACCCCAAATATATAAAAACATTTTGGGGAAAGGGGTATAGAATTGAATAGAAAATTCTTATCAACTAAATTGGAAGTTAAATTAATAGTAGTATTAATACTTTCATTTATTATTTCTGTTTGTATATTCTTCTTATTGCAAATGATAGGTGAAAGTTTATTAGATAAATATTTTGATAAAACGTCCTTTTTAGAAAATCAAAAAAGGCAAACTATATCAGCGTTTAAAACATATGTATCAGAAAATAATTTAGCAATAAATGATTATGATAAAATGGAGAGTTGGATTCGTAAATATAAGTATATAGATATTTATATTTATGAAGGCAATAATTTAGTTTATAATTCAGATAGAGATAATATTGCAACAAATTATGAAAAATATAAAGAAAGTCCAATTATTCCAAACAATACTTTGGAAGATATATCATTTTCAGATACAAATGCAAAAATGTATATGGAATGCTTTTTTGAATATAAATATTATTATATTGTAGCTTTTATTGGCGTTATAATATCATTGTTATGTTTTATAATTCTAATGTTATTTTTTATCAATAGAAAAATAACATATATTGGACAACTTGAAAAAGAAATACAAATATTGGAAGGTGGAGAGTTGGCTTATCAAATTACCATAGATGGTAACGACGAACTTTCTTCACTAGCACAAAGTATTAATGAAATGAGAAAATCCTTTATAGAAAGATTAGAAAATGAAGATAAAGCAAGATTAGCAAACAGTGAATTAATCACAGCAATGTCTCATGATTTAAGGACACCACTTACAGCATTAGTTGGATATTTAGACATTATAGAATATAAAAAATATAAAACAGAAGAAATACTTAAGCAATATATCCATAACAGTAGAGAAAAAGCTTATCAAATTAAACATCTATCAGATAAATTATTTGAGTATTTTATAGTTTTTAACACTAATGATGATATGAAATTAGAAATATTTAATGGAAATGAATTATTAGAACAAATAATGCAAGAGCAAATTTTTATGCTAGAGGAAAAAGGTTTTGTAATTAATGCAAATTTTTGTTATGAACCATTTTATTTAGATGTAAATTTAATTTCAATACAAAGGGTTTTTGATAATATTTTTTCTAATATTTACAAATATGCTGATAAATCTAAAGTAATTCAAGTAGAATATTACATCAAAAATGAAAAAGTATTCATTTCTATAGAAAATCAATTAAATAATTTGAAGTTAGCAGAAAGTACAGGAATAGGACTTAAAACATGTAAAAAGATTATTGAAATGCATAAAGGTGAATTTAATGCAGTAAAAACAGAAAATAAATTTGTAGTACAGATAACTTTAAAGATAAAACTAGATAAACTAAGAAAATTAAATGAATAATAACAAATAGTAGTAAATATGAAAAAATACATACCCTTACAAGAGAGTATGTATTTTTTTATATTTAAGTATTAGCACCTTTTGTTACTTGAACAGAAATTTTTGATAAATATTTATTGGGACTTTTTGTAATCATTTCATCTGATATGTTTTCTATATAAACAGCTCCATATACAGAAATGTTATTTTTTTGTATATAATCATCTATCCTCTGAAAAACCTTAAAGTCTTCAGCTAAATAACTATTATCATAAGTTGTGACATAAAGACCAGAAGGCTTGAAAGTTCTTTCTATTGATTTCATATTGGGAGATAGTTTATAAAAATAATTATATAAATGAGGTTTGCCAGAAAGTACATCACTATATTTACCGCATACACCTACAGGATAGCCATATAGAATTTTTTTACTATAACAATAATCAAGGAAATTACCAAAGTCTTCTTCAAGATCAATATCAGAAGTAGAAAAAGTAAAATCAGGGCTTAAGAACAAAGCTTCTTCTTCACAATTTTCTAAAAATACATCATTATAATTAACATTAGACATCATAGCTATATTTTTAGTTCTCTGTTCTATAATATAATTCATTTGATTTAACCTATTAAGTTCTTCAAATATTTTATCTCTTTGATGGCTAATTAATTGAATTAGATTATAGTGAGATATATTTTCTATATAACTTTTTATGTCTTTTAATGGAACATCTAAATCTTTTAAAAATAAGATTATACTCACCAGATCTAATTGACTATATGAATAATATCTATATCCATTTTCTTTTACTAATGCAGGTTTTAATAGGCCTATATCATCATAATAGATTAGATTTTTTCTGCTTATACCAGATAATTTAGAAAAATCACCTATAGATAAATACTTTTTCAAATTTATAAAACTACTCATAAACACTACCTTCTAAAAAGTTTTTCTTTTAACTATTTTATTTATAAAAAACTTGACTGTCAAGTTACTGGACAGTTTAAGATAAGTTTTATGAATAAAAATTATAGATAAAGGAGAATATGATGTTAAAGTTGTTCAAACATATTAAAGTTAATAAGATACTTTTAATTTCATTAATAGTAATTATAGTAATGAAAACTATAGGTATACTATATATTCCTACTTTAGTTGCAGACATAGTTAATAATGGAGTTATAAAAGGAGATATATCTTATGTATTAAAAACTGGAGGAATAATGATAGTTATTGCTTTATGTACAGGCATTCTTGCAATACTTTCCACTTATTTTTCAGCAGAAGTATCGACTTCAATTGCTAGAGATATTCGAAATAAATTATTTTCACATGCACAAAAATTATCTGTGCAGGATTTTAAGCATTTTTCAACTTCATCATTAATTACAAGGTGTACAAGTGATGCTAATCAAATTGAAAATACAATAAATATGGCATTAGAAATGATAATTCCAGTTCCATTTATAGTTGCAATAGGGATGTTTTTAGCATTTTCTAAAGATCCTTATATGGCGTTAATAATCATGATAACAGGAATATCAGTTTTAATATTTAGTGTGATTATAAGTAAAAAAGTTATAAATTTATCTTTAAATTTGCAGATACAGTTAGATAAAATTAATTCAAAAGTTAGGCAGTATATTTCAGGGATAAGGATAATACGTGCTTTTAATCGTGAAAATCATGAAAAGAAAATAATGAATCAAACATTCAAAAATTATGCAAACACTAACATAAAAATGAATAAAATATTTGCTATTGCAATGCCATTAATAATAGTTATGATGAATATTTCGGCAGTTAGCATTTTATGGTTTGGATCTATAAGAATAGAAAGTGGGCATATGTTAGTTGGAGACATTATGGCTATTGTTGAATATTCAATAATAATATTATTCTATCTAGTAATGGCTATGATGGTATTAATTAATATTCCACGTGCAAGTGCTTGTTCAAGACGTATTTTAGAAGTTATGGAATATGCTCCTGAAATAATAGATGAAATGGTTACAGTAATCAAACCTAATAGAATAGAATCTTTAGAATTTAAAAATGTTACTTTTTCATATAAGGATGCTCAAGAGTCTGTTCTTAAAAATCTTAGCTTTACATGTGAAAAAGGTAAAACTACTGCAATTATAGGGGCAACTGGCTCTGGCAAAAGCACATTAGCTAAATTAATATCAAGATTACATGAAGTACAAGAGGGAGAAATCTTAATTAATGGAGATATTAATATAAATGAGTTTTCACAAAATATCTTGAGAGATATGGTAAGTTTTTCTCCTCAAAAAGCTTTTCTATTTAGTGGGACTATAGCTGATAATTTAAGACAGGGAAAAAAGGATGCAACTATAGGGGAATTAATATATGCTGCTAAAATAGCACAGGCAGATGAGTTTGTTTGTTGTGAAAAATCAGGCTACAACACATTGGTAGCACAAGGTGGAAGTAATTTTTCAGGTGGACAAAAGCAAAGATTATGTATAGCTAGAGCCTTAGTTAAGGAAAGTGATATATATATTTTTGATGATAGTTTTTCTGCTTTGGATTACAAAACAGATTCTAAAGTAAGGACTGCTATGAAAGAAGGGTTAAAAGACTCAATTCTTATAATAATTGCCCAAAGAATTAGTACAATTATGGGTGCAGATCAAATTATAGTTCTAGATGAAGGTAATATAGTTGGAATAGGAACACATCAAGAACTTCTAAGAAGTTGTTCTATTTATATGAAAATAGCAGAAACTCAATTGAGTGAGGAGGAGTTATTATGATGCAAGAAGAAAATGCAAAAGACATGACATCTTTAAATAGTGAGATGTCAATAGAAAAAGCTAAGAATACAAAGAAAACAGTTAAGAGATTAATCAAATTACTCCTTAATCAAAAGCAGAAATTTATCATAGTAATATTTTTTGCTATCATAAGCTTAATATTTACAATGACTGCACCATTAATTTTTAGCAAAGCTATAAATACTATTGTTGAAGGAATAAAAAATATATCTACTAATGGTTATTTTTATATAGACTTTGATATTATAAAAAAACTTTCGTTGTTACTGCTTATTATATATGTAATATCTTCATTGTCTAATTATATTCAACAGTATGTAATGGCAACTGTATCTCAAACATTAGTATTAAATATAAGAGAGAAAATAAGTGATAAGCTCACAAAAGTTCCTTTAAGATATTATGATACTAATAAGAAGGGTGAGATTTTAAGTAGGGTATCAAATGATTTAGAAAAAGTAGCTGAATCTTTACAAACAGGATTAATGCAGTTTATTACAGCAGTATTTACAATTATAGGATCGGTTATACTTATGTTTTCTATAAGTTGGATGTTAGGACTTATTGCTATTGTAACTATTATTATGGGAGTTGTAGTTACTTTAATTGTTGGCAAAAAGAGCTTTAACTATTTTACAAACAGACAAGAATCATTAGGCGTATTTAATGGACAAATAGAAGAATATTTTACTGGGCAAATGGTTGTAAAGACATTTAATCTAGAAGATGAATTGATTAATACTATAGAAAAATCTAATAATAAATTATATTTAAATGAAAAAAAAGCTCAATTCATTACATATGCTATAAATCCATTAATTCGTCTTATGAATCAAATGGGATATGTTTTAATAGCAGCTCTTGGAGCCATATTTGTTATTCAAGGAAAATTATCAATAGGAATAATACAAGCTTTCTTTCAGTATTTAGACCAAGCATCAGAACCTTTAACTGAAGCTGCATACACAATAAATACAATGCAGGCTGCTATTGCTTCAGCTGAACGCGTATTTGAAATTTTAGATGAAGAAGAGGAAAAAGCAATTAATTTGGATTATAAAACAATATCAAATCCAAAGGGAAATATAAGTTTTGAAGATGTAAAGTTTGGATATGATGAAAATCTTTTAATTACAGGAATGAATTTAAATGTAAAGGCAGGTGAAAAAGTAGCTATAGTTGGCCCAACTGGAGCTGGAAAGACTACCTTAATAAATCTTCTTATGAGATTCTATGAATTAAGTAGTGGAAAAATTAAAATAGATGGCATTGATATAACAGAAATAGAAAGATCACATTTACGATCTTTATTTGGAATGGTGTTGCAAGATTCTTGGTTATTTGATGGTACCATTAAAGAAAATATTTCATATAGCAAAGATAAAACAAAATATTCAGAAGTGGAGAATGCTGCAAAGCTTGCTAAGATTGATCACTTTATTAAAGCTCTTCCTAATGGGTATGGGACAGTTTTAAATGATGAAGATTCTTCTGTGTCTCAAGGTCAAAAGCAACTTTTATGTATTGCTCGTGCAATTTTAGGTGAACCATCCATTTTAATACTTGATGAAGCAACTTCAAGTGTAGACACAAGAACAGAGATGGAAATACAGAATGCAATGGATAATTTAATGAAGGGTAGAACTAGTTTTATAATAGCTCATAGATTATCTACCATAAAAAATGCAGACAAGATATTAGTTATGGATAAAGGAAATATAGTGGAGCAAGGAAGTCATGATGAATTGCTTAAAAGAAATGGACTGTATAGTGATATATATAACAGTCAATTTGCTAAATAAAGTTTTATTAAAAGAAATATAGTTAGGAGTAGGTAAATATGCACGATTTTGAAAAAGCTTATGAAAAGTTTTTTGAAAAAAATAAAAAATATTCATATTTGAAGGATGAAGCAACTAAAAAAATTTATAAACAAGTTTTTAATCCAGAGAGTATTGCAAAGATGATCAATGCTATTGAATATAATAAACCTGCAGTTTTGGGAGTATTAGATTTGGTTGAAGAACACTTTGGAGAAAATAATATAGAAGATCAGTGGAAAAGAAGTTTTGGAGCATGGATTGCATTTGTGCTAAAACCATTTGGTTTTGTAAATAAATATCAAATGAAGCTAGGAAATAAAACATCAAAATTTTCTAGTGGGGCATGTTATCGTAAAGGTGAAAATTGTTATAAAAAGTTAGTAGTGAAATATGAAATTTTAGAATATTGATGATTTTTTTATGTTAAAAAATAGAATGATTTAGGTGTTTTATAAATGTAATTTGTTATATTTAGTTGGTGAATAACCTGTAATTTGTTTAAAAGTTCGAATGAAATTGGAATAATCATTAAATCCAGATAAGAAACAAGCTTCAGAAACATTTTTACCCTCAGACAATAGTTGTTTAGCTAAAGTAATCCTTTTTAAAAGAATTAAATTATAAATAGTACTTCCAGTTTCTTTTTTAAATAACCTTCCAAGGTATGATTTATTTAAAGAAAAATACTCACTAATAATATTTAAAGATAAATCTTCAGTTAAGTGATTATCTATAAACTTTAAAATATCCTGTAATTTTTCTGATAAAGGATATTGCTCTAATAAAATTTCATCATGTTTATAAATTTTATTAATGAAAATTAACATCTGTATTAAGTAAGTTGTAGCTAAAACATCATCTCCATAATTTTCATAATGAGAATTTTCTATCAGCTTCGTGGCAAGTGCTAAGTAAATATTCAATTGTTTCTTAGATAATAAAATAGCATTATTTTCGCCCTTTTTTCTATTCAAGAAACATGAAAGTAAATTAGTATGTTCAGTAGAAAAATCTTTTGCTATTTCAGGAGGAAAGGAAATAACAATGCGTTCATATGTTTTTGATGAAAGATTAGCAGCCATATGAATTTCGTTGTTAGTAAACATTAATAAAGTTCCTCTTGTTAAATGATATATGGATTTTTCTACAAAATAATTAACATCACCTTGAAGAAAAAGATAAAGTTCAAAAGAATTATGTAAATGAAAATGGTCAGGTTTAACAACGCTAGATAGGTTTCTTAATGCAAATATTTTTTCAGGCATGATACTCCTCCTAATAGTCGATATACGCAATATATAGGTCTAAATATGCAAAGAAATTCCAATAATGTTATTATATACTTTAAATAGAAAATAATCAATTATAAGTAAGTTGCTTAATTGCTATAAAGCTTAAAACTTGAAAAATTCTATTTAAAGGAGTAATTTAAATGAAATATCAAATCCAAAGAAGTCAGTCAAAAGTATATAATTTTAATTATGAATGGAAATTTAAATTAGCAAATGCTTTTCCATTAAAACTTGCATTGGATAATAACAAAGATTTAAATGGACATTATTTTTATGAGAAAGAATATGAAGAAAATGAATGGAAAGAAGTGAGCGTGCCTCATACATATAATGATGAAGATTTGTTTGTTAATCGTATTGAGGATGCTGGGAGTGGACAAAAAAGAACCTTTGCATTTTATAGAAAATGGTTCAAAATACCTAATGAACATTCAGGCAAAAAAGTGTTAATTGAGTTTGAAGGGATTCGACAATCTTGCTATTTATACATAAATGAAAAGATGGCAGGGTATTATGAAGCTGGAGTAGCTCCTTTTGCTTTTGATCTTACAAATTATGTTGAGTATGAAAGCGATAACTTAATCGCTATAGCAACAGATAATACAGCATCGAGAAATTTAAATATTTTTATGGCTGAAACACCAAATAAGCCAGATGTAATACCAGGTTCTTATATAGCGTCTCAAAAAAATTGGGATGAGATTCCAAAGGAGCAACAAGGGCTAGCCTATCAGTGGAATTGTAATGACTTTAATCCATCTGTTGGAGGCTTAACAAAAAATATTAGATTGCATATTAAACCAAAAGTTTATATAACATTACCTATTTATAGTAACTTACAAACAAAAGGTGTTTATATTTATGGGAAAAAATATAATATAGCAGAAAAAAGTGCAGAAATTCATGTTGAAGCAGAAATACGTAATGAAACAAACAAGAAGCAGTCAGTAGTTATAGAAACAGTTATAGTAAATCATAAGTGTGAGGTTGTAGGAACCATTAATTCTGAAGCATTAGTAGTAGATTCTATTACACTACCTAAAACTTTACCATTGTCAATTGTATCTGAAGATGCTTATATTAAGGAAAGTAACAGTAAACATTATGTACCAATAAATGATGAAATGGAAGTAGGTAAGATAAAAACAGAATCTCTTCTAGTTACTAAAGTAACAAGTTTTGATAAAATAGAAAATTTGCGCTTTTGGAGCACTGAAGATCCCTATTTATATAAAGTATATATAAATCTTTTAGTTGATGGAGAAATTTTAGACACAGTAAAAATTACAACTGGCTTTAGAAAAGTATCATATGATTCATCTAAAGGAATAATGATTAATGATATAAAAACATGGCTTACAGGATATGCTCAACGTTCAACAAATGAATGGGCTGCTATAGGAGTTGCTCCTAATTGGCTTAAAGATATGGATGCAAAGTTAATTCGTGAAAGTAATGCAAATCATATTAGATGGATGCATGTTGCAGCTTGTCCAGCAGATATTCAATCTTGTGATAGATATGGTATTGTATGCACACAACCAGCAGGAGATAAAGAACGTGAAAGTCATGGCAGACAATGGGATCAGCGTGTAGAGCTTATGAGAGATATTATTATATATTTTAGAAATAATCCATCTATATTTTTTTGGGAAGCTGGGAATAATGCAATAGGAAAAGAACATATGAAAGAGATGAGATTATTAAAGGAAGAGTTAGATCAAAATGGTGGTCGATATATGGGATGTAGAACTTTATCTACTGAAGATGTTGTTTCTGAAGCAGAATATGTAGGAACTATGCTTAATCGTCATGCAGCTCGTTTCCAATCAGAAAAAATGGCAATTACTGAAACAGAGTATCTTAGAGAAGAATCGCCAAGAAGGGTTTGGGATGATTTTTCTTTACCAGATTTTGATTATGATAATCGTTGGCTTGGAAGAAGTGGAAAAAAGCAAAATGGTGGAGATTGTCATGATTTAACAGCTGAAGATTTTGCTATTGTATCTGCAAAAGGATATAGTGAATTTTTTAATAATAGAATTGGTGGTGCTTCTAAGAAAAATTTATATTCATCAGCAGCAGCTCTTTGTTGGACCGACTCAGCACAACATGGTAGACAAGCAGGGAGCGAAAATGCACGTATGAGTGGACGAGTAGATCCTGTACGTATTAAAAAGCAAAGTTTTGATGTTTTTCAAACAATGCAGTCAGCTGAACCATTGGTGAAAATAATTGGTCATTGGAATTACCCTAAAGAAGATGGAATTAATTATCGATATAGTAAAAAGAAATTTAATGGAGTTATATGGAAGAAGTCAGGAGATTTTGGTTATAGAAATCCAAAGGATAAAACAGTGTATGTTGTAGGTAGTTATTCAGTTGGAAAAATTGAGTTATATATTAATAATAATTTAATAGGAAGTTGCGATAACCCATTAAACACATTTATTTTTCCATTTGATCATATTGATGTTACAAAGTCAGGATATATTTTAGCAAAAGGTTATGATTACAATGGTAAATTGGTAGCAGAGGATAGAATTGATACAGCCTTAAAACCTGCTTCAATTAAGTTAATGCCTCATACATGTAGTAAAGGGCTTATAGCAGATGGAGCAGATATTGCATATTTTGATGTAGAAGTACTTGATGAAAAAGGAGAAGTATGTCCTTTATGTTTTGAAAGAATTGATTTTGAAATTAGTGGAGAAGGCGAATTTCTAGGTGGATATAATAGTGGAAAGTATAATGGATATGGAAAAGAAGATAGTGTAATTCATAAAAGTCATGTTTATGCAGAGTGTGGAAATAATAGAGTATTTGTACGTTCTACATATAATGCAGGAGATATTGTTTTAAAAGCAAAAATGGAAGGCGTACCAGAATCTAAAGTTATAATTTCTAGTAAAAATGTAAATCTTGGTGCACTTGCAATAGAGGAACCACAAATACTTGATATAAAGTACTCAGACATGTCACCAGTAGTTATAGAAAAATTTAAATCTACTGATGAAGCTGATGATAAGAAATATAAGTTAGAGAATAAAATGATAGTTAAAGTAAATGTTAATGGAAATGAAGTAGATACTTTATCATATGGTATGCAAAATGTATATGAAAATGGTAGTGTTTGGGGACCAGTTCTTTTAATGTTAGAACGAATAAAAAATACACGTCCTGAAGCATTTGATTATACTTATGACAAAGAAAAAAATATTCTCACTTTAACAAGTGGTGGACATATAGTGAAAGCAGAAGTTGGAAGAACACATTTATTAGTTGATGGAGAAGAAAATTTGTTGAATGGAGAACCGGTGTTATATGCAGGAGAATTTTTGTGGATGGAGATAAATGCAATTGTTAGCTACATTGAGGGAGTACAAACCTATTATGATGATAAAATAAATGTATTTCATGTTAAGATTTAAGTTGAATAATAGTAATTAAGTTTTTATTGTTCTTCTCATTTTAATAAAATTGTCTTTTAGTGAGAAGAACAATATTTATATAAAGCAACATATTGGAAAATTATGAGGGGGATATTATGAAATTAAAAAAAGTTTTTTTAATTTGTATGATTATATTGCAATTAGTAGTCATACAAAAATCGAAAGAAAAATGTTTTGCTACTGAAAATGATAATGTAAACATTGAGGAGGTGTCTCTTAGTGTAGCAAATAATTATAATAAATCCTTTGAAAATAGTGCTTTAAAAAATAAATTACAAGGTACTAATCCAATTAAATTTCATTTAGATGTACCACCTGGTAATTATGATGTAACAGTAGAATTAGGTGACAAGTATACATCTGCTTCAACGTCTGTGGAAGGAGAAGCAAGAAGAGCAATGATAGGAGAAACATATACTAGGTCTGGTCACATTTTAAAGAGAAAATTCACAATAAATGTAAGAGAACCAGAAGCTCAACCAACAGGAGAAGGTGGAAATGGTATTCCTGGATTAGACATTACTTTTTTGGGGCAATCACCCAAAGTAAATGGAATTAAAGTTGCAGCAGCTAAGAAGTCACAAATGGTATATTTGGTAGGGGATTCTACTGTATGTGATAGATTAGCTGCTCCTTATGCAGGATGGGGAGAGATGATTCCACAATATTTCAAATCTCATACATGTATTGCTAATTATGCTGATTGTGGAGAAAGCTCAAGTACATTTCTGAATACAGCAACTCTTTTTCCATATATAAAACAAATATTAAAGCCTAATGATTATGTACTTATTCAATTTGGACATAATGATAAAACTAGCACTGCAGATGAGTATAGTAATAATTTAAACACATATGTTTCAGAGTGTAGAAAAGTTGGAGCTATCCCTGTATTAGTAACTCCACCTGTTCGTAGAAATTTCAATAGTGATAATAAAACACTATCAGATACTTCTCTTCATGTTAATAGTTTTGGTGTTAATCTTCCAGGGATAATGAAAGAAGTGGCTATTAAAAATAATGTCCCTTTAATTGACTTAACATCAAAAAGTAAAGAACTTGTAGAATCTTTAGGGATAGATGGATGTAAAAAGCTATATCTAACAATGGAGGATGATGGAATTGAAGATCACACTCATTTTTCAGAATATGGTGCAAATGAAATGGCTAAACTTGTTGTTCAAGAAATTAAAGAATTGAAAATTCCTATAACTTCAAAGCTTAGGTAACATAAGTCGTAATAATTGATAACGAGAAGAAATATATAATGCGAAATTAGAATTTATAAAAAAATGTATTTGGGAGGAAATTATATGAAAAGTTTAATTAAAAAATTGTATTTCTGTGTTATTGTAATTTTGTTTGGTGTGTCAATAATAGCGGGAAAAACAGCATCCGCATATACTACTGGTACAGAATCATTTAACTGTTTTCATAAATGTTATTACATAGAAACAGATGGCAGTGATGATAATCCAGGAACTATAAAAAAACCATTTGCAAGTATTGCAAAAGCACAAGAGGTAGCAACATCTGGAGACACTGTATTTATACGTGGTGGTATCTATAAAAAATTTAGTATAGCTGATACAAATTCACTTTATAATTATGTTAATGAAATTAATAAAAGTGGAATAACATATAGAGGATATGATTCAGAAGTTCCAGTTTTTGATTTTTCAAATATAACAACTGAAAAACGTGTATGTGCATTTTATATAACATCAAATGCAAAAGATGTTAAATTTCAATCAATTAAGGTAACAGGTGTTCCTATAGGTTTGCAAAAACAATCAGAGTGCTTTAGAATTGAGGGAAAAAATATAACGTTTGAGAAGTTGACTTGTTCTGATAATCAAGCAATTGGTTTCTATTTTACAGGATATGCTACAGGAACATGCTATAGATGTGATGCTTGCAACAATATTGGAGTTGAAGGTATATCAATTGGAAATATAGATGGTTTTGGAGCTCATGGAGATGGTGTGAAATTTAAAGAATGTCGCTCATGGAACAATAGTGATGATGGTTATGATTGTATTAATTCAAAAGGTGCTAATACCTTTGATTCATGTTGGGCATTTAATATGAATCAAGGTGGCGATTCTAATGGATTTAAAGTTGGGGGATGGGGGAAAAAACCAATAGATTTTACACCTCCAGTTCATAACGTTAAAAATTGTATTGCTGCTAATAATGATGCACATGGATTTTATTCAAATCATCAACCAGGACAAGCAGCAACATGGATTCACAATACTGCATATGACAATAAGAAAGGAAATTTCTATATGCTTGAATGTGCAACAATAAGTGATCCTACAGATATTCCAGGAACAAGAGAAGTTTTAAAATATAATCTTTCATATAAAAATAATACATTAGATTTAGCAAATATTTCATCAGAAAATAATAAAAATAATTCTTGGAATTTAGCTGAAGATGATATTTCTGCGGATAATTTTAAAAGTTTAGATGTTAATCAACTTTCTAAAGATAGGGGATCAGATGGTGCTCTTCCTAAAATAACATTTATGAAAGTAACTTGTAAGAGTAAATTTAAAGGATTAGGTTGTTTCTAGAGAGAGAAAGAGTATTAGAATATTACTAGGAAGTTTAGTTCCTAGTAATATTTTTTATATAAAAAAATAAAAAACTGATTATTGAAATTGAAAGATTTATATGAGGTCAATATACGCAATATATAAGTCTAAATACGCAAAGAAAATGCAATAATTTTACTATATAATTAATTTAAGGATAAAAATATTGTATTTTTGTAAACGTTAACTTGATTTTGTTTTATCTATAAATTTGCTTTGCGCTATAAAAATAAAGGAGGAAATTAATATGTTATCATCAAGAAATACTAATAAAAAGCTTAAATTGATTAATAAAATTGGATATACAAGTTATCAATTTACAGTTGCTACTGGGGGATTAGAAACTGCCTGGAGAATGTATTTTTATACAACTTTCTGTGGTATATCCATAGTTTTAGCTACAACATTACTTACTATAAGCAAAGTAATAACAACTATAATGACTCCAATAGTTGGATATATCAGTGATAATTTATATAAAACAAAGTTTGGCAAGCGCTTTGGAAGAAGAAAAGGACTTCTTTTAATAGGCATGCCATTAAGGATAATTACAGCTCCATTATATTGGATACCTAATATGCCAGTAGCATATTATTGCATAATAATGATTTCTATGGCATTTATAGGACCTTTAATGTCTGTTTCTCAAACAACTTTTGCCACTGAAATGTCAAGTAATTCAGCTGAGCGTGCCCAATTAGCAGGACTTAATCAAGCATCAGGTGCAATAGTAGGTATAGCAGGATCATTGTTTTTAGTAAAATTATTCAGTATGTTTGGACAGAATAATTCTAGTACATTTTTTATAGCAGCTATTATATATGATTGTGTACAAGTCTTGGCTTGTGTATTCTTCTATTTATCAGTGTTTGAACGTCCAGTGGATGAATCTACAGTTGTAGTTACTAGGGAGAAACCTTCATTAATTAAAGGGTTTATAAAAGTAGTTGTTAATTTTAAATCAGCAATACAATTAAAAGCATATAGACAATATCTTGCAATGTATATGTCTGAGCAGATGTTTAGATCTATGGATGGAAAGATAAATACCTATTTTATAGTTTTTGTATTACTTTTAGAGCCTAAATCAGTATCTCTTTCCAAAAGTGTGGGGTTTGTATTTGGAATAATGTTTTTAACATTTTTTATATGGTTAACAGCAAAAACCAAAGGTACATTTACTTATAGAATAGGTGGGTATGCTTCAATAGTAATTCTTTTAGCATTTGGATATCTTGGGGTATTTAGGCCTGAACATACACAATTATATCTATTAATTTTAACTGTTGCTATGAATTTTGGAAAAACTGGACTTGTTAATTCAATACAATTCATATACACATTTATACCAGATTTAGATGAAATAGTAACAGGTAAAAGAAGAGAAGGATCATATGCTGGAGTTAATGCATTTATAGATGAATTATTTACTACAGTTGAAGGAATTCTAATTGGAGTAATTTTACAATTTACTGGATTTGTATCCAATGCTACTACTCAACCACAATCTACTATTAATTCATTAATGGTTTTATATGTAATAGTTCCAATAATATTAATTACAATAGGAATAGTAATATCTTTCAAATTCAAATTAACTGTAGAGAATCATCAAATATTAGAAGCAGAAGTTGATAGATTAAAGAGTGGTGGGTCTAAAGCTGATGTAAAAGAAGAAGTTAAGGTATTGGTTAAAGAACTAACAGGATTTGATTATGAAAGATGTTGGGGAAATAATACTTTGATAAATAGTAATAAAGAGAAGCAATATGTTTAAGATTTATTCTTAAATATGAATTATATTATCATATATAAGAAAGGATAAGAATAAATAAAATGGATAGTAAGTATCATATAGAAAATAAAAAAAATCAAAATAGAACTATAGATTTAGCTATATTTATGGGACAAAGTAATATGGCTGGAAGAGGAGATTCATTTGAAGCACCAATGGTATCTAAAGGACATGGATATGAATTTAGAGCTATTAGTGATCCAACAAAACTATATGATATTGTTGAGCCATTTGGAGTAAATGAAAATAATGATTATGGGATTAGTGAACCTGAAATGAAAACAGGTTCATTAATCTCTTCTTTTGTAATCTCTTATTATAAGGTTACAGATATTCCATTAGTGTGTATATCAGCATCTAAAGGGGGATCATCTATAAGTAAATGGAAACCTAATGGAAATTACTTAAATGACTCTGTGAATAGATTAAAGGAAGCAAAAAAATATTTAATCAACAATGGATATATAATAAGAAGAAAATTTATGGTTTGGTGTCAAGGTGAAACTGATGGTGATCATAATATGTCTGAATTAGAATATAAGGAAAAATTTAAGGCAATAGTTGAAGAAATGATTGGTAATGGAATTGAAAAGTGTTTTCTAATTTGCATAGGGAACCATAGAGATTTACCAAAACAATATATGAGTATCATAAAAGCACAAATAGATTTTTGTAAAGAGTCTGAAAATGTAGTGTTAGTATCAACGCAATTTAAGAAAATGGCTGAATTGGGATTGATGAAAGATTCTTTTCATTATAAACAAATTGCATATAATATGGTAGGTACAGAGGCAGGAAATAATGTTGGGTTATATAATAAATGATTAATAACCTATTATATATTGAATAGCAAGTGGAAAGGAAGTGAGGGTTTAGAAGTTCATAATATAAAAAATATGAACTTGCTAAACAGAATAATGAAATTTCATAAAACAAAAATGTTGTTTCCAGAAGGAAAAATTAAGGCACTTACAATGAGTTATGATGATGGTGTAACTCAAGATAAAAGGCTTATACAAATATTTAACAGACATGGGATAAAAGGAACTTTTAATCTTAACTCAGGCTCATTTGGACAACAGGATGAAAAAATAATAAAAGGAGTAAGAGTAAATCATTCTCACATACCTATTAAAGAAATAAAGGAAGTGTATGCTAACCATGAGGTAGCAATACACACATTAACTCATGCAAACCTAGGAGAATTACCTAAAGACACTGTAATATATGAAATAATAGAAGATAAGAAGAATTTAGAGGAGCTTGTTGGTTATCCTGTGCGTGGAATGGCTTATCCTTTTGGCTCTTATAATAATGATGTTTTAGATGCTCTAAAACAGTTAAATATAGAATATTCAAGAACGGTAAAAATACATGAAAAATTTCATTTACCAAATGATTTTATTGAATGGGAAACCACATGTCATCATGGAAATAAAGAAATTTTTAATTTGGCCAAAAAGTTTGTAGAAAGCAATGAGTTAAGTCTATTTTATATATGGGGGCATAGTTATGAATTTGATATAAATGATAATTGGAAATTTATTGAGAAATTCTGTGAAGTTATTGGGAATAATGATAAAATATGGTATGCCACTAATATTGAAATTGTTGACTATGTTAATGCGGTAAAATCCTTGAAGTTTTCAACTACAGGTTCAAGTGTTTATAATCCATCTGGACAAGATGTTTGGATTAGTATTAATAGTAATCCCTATAAAATTAGTAAGGGAAGAATTGAAAAAATAGATATAGTTAGTTTATGATGCATGGAAAATAAGAGGGGGAAATTAACTTGAAAAATGAGACATTAGGAAAAAGTGATAATGAGGAAGATATGAATAAAGAAATAACTATATGGATTGTTGGAGATTCAACAGTTAGTTGTTTTGAAGATAATTATTACTATGTAAGATATGGATGGGGAACTCAGATTGAAAATTATCTTGATAAAACAGTATCTGTAAAAAATATTGCTTTATCTGGAAGGAGTTCTAAAAGTTTTATAGTTGAGGCAGAATATAATTTACTTCTAAATGGAATGAAAAAAGGGGATTATTTACTTGTAGGGTTTGGACATAATGATGAGAAATTAGAAATAGAGAGATATACAAATCCAAATGGAACATATTTAGAAGAGGACACATTTGCAAATTCTTTATATAAAAATTATATTAAACCAGCTGAATTTGTAGGATGTAAAGTAATACTATGTACACCTATAGTTAGAAGAACAAAGACAGGCGAGTGGGAAAATTTAAATCTTCATATTACAAAAACTTCAGAGGAATTTGAAGGTGGAGATTATTCAGAGGTTATTAGAAAGTTAGGAAAAACATTTAATGTACCAGTGATTGATATGACTTTGTTAACTAAAGGTCTGTATGATAAATTAGGAATAGATGAAACTATATATTTACATGCATGGTTATCATCAAAATCAGTAAGTGTGGACAATACACATACAAATATTTGGGGAGCAAAATATAATGCATATTTAATAACAGAAAGAATTAAAGAATTAGGAATAAAGGGGATTGCAGAACATGTAATCAACTCAAAAGCACCAATTAAGAATGAAGTTTTATTCCCAAATCCAACCTACAGAACATCAATATATACATCCAATCTTAGAAGGAGATAACATAAATCTTTCTATTGAAGGAAATTCAGATGGATATGTTTGTAGATTTGGATGTGAAGCTACAATAACTGGAGAGTTTGATTTTAAGCTTACAAGTATTGATCCTGAATATATTTATATTGGAATGTTTGTGGCAAGAAATGCAGATGTTACATTTAGAGATATTAAGTTAATAGTTGATGGAATTGAAATAGTTCCTTAAATTAAGAGAATAGTTTAATAATTTAAACCCTAGTCATGTTATTAATCATAGCTAGGGTATTTATATAAGTATATAATTTTTTTATTAACTAAATTTACGTGAGAAAATTAAAGCTATGATACTAGCACCTAAAAGAAAAAGTGTAATATTAAGGCTTTTTGTATCTCCTGTTTTAGGACTATCAGTAGTTTCTTTTGCTTCTGTTGAATTCTCTAAATTAGTTTTTCCAGCTGTATTATTTTCAACTATATCTGAATTTGTATTTGTATTTTTATTTATTTCAGTTTTAGATGTTGTTTCTTTTGCTGTATTAAAAGTATCTTCATTAGATTTAGATTCTGCTTTTTTAGGGGTAGTAACATTTTTGGTTATATTATCTGAAGATTGTTCTTTATTTGAATTTTTTTCACTTGATGTAGTGGTTGTCTTACTTTTGTCATCAGTTGAAATTGAACCATTAAAAGGATGATTATGTACTTCAAATCCTGAATTGTAATTATAGAAATTATTTAACACAATGGTACCTTCTATATTTCCAGATCCCTTAGCATCAAATGTAGCATATGGAGCCAAAATACTTCCTTTTACTGAAATACTATATAAATTTAATGTCTCAGTTTGCGGAAAATTCCATAACCATCTCTTATAAATATTTTCAGATGGAATATTCATTTTGTAAAAAATAGATAAGTTTCCTATTTCTGTATTTTTACCTATTATATTTATAATTACTGTTGCACTTTCAGGAACATCAAGATTTATCCCATTTATTCCTTTTAGGTTGTCACTTGTTATGTTAAAGACGATTAAAGTTTCATTAGACCCTTTTAAATTTAATTGACCATAATTATTGGAAACGCTTCCATTAGGAGTCAATGAATTCAATTCTTTTGTTTTTGTATAAAGATAATTTTTTTCTTGATTAAAATCAATAATATTTTCTTTTTTTGGTTGATTTGAAATATTGTTGTTATTTGTCATTGTATAATTAATAACTTTGCCTTTAGAACCAATTGAGGTATTTCCGTTAAAATTATTTCCGCCAATTGCGGTTAATGTATTTCCTACAATAAGATCACTTCTACTATTAGACATATCTAAAGAATTCCCTATACTATAATTTTCATAAGTTGCATTATTGCCAACCGCAACCCTTCCAGTTGTGTCAGAATTCTTGTGGATATGGTCATTAAGAACAAATATGCTGAAGTCAGACGCTGTCCCTAATGCATTAGAGCTAGTACTACCGTACACATACATTGATTTGTAAGAAAACAAAGAAATACAAATAGAAGTAAGAATTAAAATTATTTTTTTTACTTTTGGTTTCATTATTACACTCCTCTATAAAATATGTTAATTTATTGATTGAACAACAAATAAATCAAATACAAGAAAAACAATACTACAAATGTATAAGCATGTCAATATGTAATATTTTATGGCGAAAAGTGTTTGATAATAAGTTTGCATGTTGTGAAAAAAAGAATAAAAATGTAGAATTTTATATTTTCTTTTGGTGATTTTTAGATAAAAGATTAATATAAGAAGTTAGAATATGAGAGTTAAATATATATTTATAATTGTAAATATCAGAATAAACCCCACAGCAATTTTACTGTGAGGCATTTTAAGATTATCAATATATTATTTAACCAAACAAGGTGTTCCATTTAACATGAAGTTTGTTGGTTTTGTATTTGAACCAATATAATTTATATTATATACAAGAGTTTGAGTTCCGCCATTAGCAGCTATATAATTATGATAATTATCACTTGTAACATTTATAGTTGAACCACTTTTTGTATAAGTACCATTCCACATATCAGTGATAGATTGGTTATTAGGTAAAGTCCATGATAATTTCCAACCATTTATAGGAGTAGAACTATTATTTTTTATAGTTAAATGAATAGTTGCTCCAGACCCCCAATCAGGGGATACTTCATATGTAATATCTTGAGCAGAAACATTAGAAGCAGAATTAGCAGTTCTTAATGTAAAATTTCTTGGTTGAGTATTTGAACCACTATAGTTTATATTATATACAAGAGTTTGAGTTCCACCATTAGCAGCAATATAACTATGAGAACTATCACTTGTAACATTTATATTTGACTTATTTTGCGTATAAGTACCATTCCACATAGCAGTAATAGATTGATTGTTAGGTAAAGCCCATGATAACGTCCAACCATTTATTGGAGTAGAGTTATTATTCTTTATAGTTAATTGAACAGTTGCTCCAGTCCCCCAATCAGTTGTAATTGCAGATGTTACATCTACATTAGAAACTATTTTTCCTGTTGGTTCTTGAACAGGTGTATCAGTAACTGGTGTTGTTGATGAAACACCACTAATATTTTTCTTTACAAATAGGCCCGAAGTTGTAAGATCAGAATCACTCCAACCACCATTTGTATTTGCATTAGATTTTAATGCTGAAGATGATTGAGTAGTATTAGATAAAGACCAGTTAATCCAGCTTATTTTTTTTGAATTCATAAAGTCAATCCATTGCTGAGATTTATCTAAATATGGACCACCATCTCCAGAAGCATCAGAAGTTCCCCACTCAGATACAAAAACAGCTGAGCCTTTTGACATAGCAGTATTTATTTTATCTCTAAGCTCTTGCCCATGTGATCCAGCATAGAAATGACAAGCATACATTATATTAGAGTATGATAAAGGATTGCTTGCAGCAACATCCACATCTTGGCTCCAATTGCTTGTACCAACAATGATTATATTATCAGGATCTATAGCTCTTATAGCAGGAATTATATAGTCAGCATAAGGTTTTATATCATTTGACCAATTAACTCCATTTGGTTCATTACAAATTTCATATATTACATTTGGAGTATTTCCATATGTTTTAGCCATTTCTTGAAAGAATGATTTTGCTTGTTCCTTATAAGTATTAGGATTGTTATCACTCAGTATGTGCCAGTCAATAACTACATACATCTTTAAATCAATAGCAGCTTGAACTATTTCTTTAACTCTTGCTTTTGTTGTTGTTGGGTTTGAGATGTATCCATTTTCGCCAGTATACATTGCAGCACGCACAACATTAACACCCCAGTTGTCTCTTAAAAATTTCATGCTATCATAATTCATGTAGTTTCCAACAGACCATTGAAGTCCATGTGAACTCATTCCTTTTAACTGAATAGCATTACCATTAGCATCACACAATTGACTTCTGCTTACTTTAAGTTGGCTAACAGAAGTTGTAGCAGCCTCTACCTTATAAGGTTTTGAGCTTACCATTGCAAATAACATCATTATACCAGCAATGGCTAGTGTGAATCCTCTTTTAAAAAATCTAGTCTTTTTCATATCAAAAAACAAATTAATCCCCCCAGTGTAAATGATTTATCATGTGTTTAATAATATTTTAGTTTTCTGTTTTATCATTTATATTTCCAAAAACTTAGCCAAAGGCGACTATTCATCACTCCTTTCGTAATTATTTTTAAATACAAAATAGATAAAAATGTAGTTATTTGTAATAAAATAACATATGAAGTAAAATATTATAAAGGCATTATAACATAAAATTACAAAATGTCCTAAATAATCTGAGGAGTATTTATGCAAATTATTATAAAAACATAAATTCATAGAAAAATATAGTATACTATTAAAAAGTGAATATGTTTGTAGGGAGAGTGTTTAATTTGGAGATAAAAGAATTAAGAATTGGAAATATAGTGCTACCATCAAATGTTCTTATGGCGCCTCTTGCTAGTTATACTTGTTATCCTTTTAGAATTATGTGTAGTGAACTAGGTGCAGGATTGTGCTTTACAGAGATGGTAAACTGTAATGCTCTTAGATATCAAGATAAAGAGACTAGAAAATTACTTTTTACAACTGAAAAAGAAAAGATAAAAGCAGCTCAATTAATAGGTTCTGATCCAAGGATAATAGAGAAAATGGCAATAAGTGATTATCTCCAAGAGTTTGACATAATAGATATAAATATGGGGTGTCCAGTACCAAATGTATTTAAAAGTGGGCAAGGAAGTGCTCTTCTTGCAGATTTAAAAAAATCATCAGAAATTATTAAAGGTTGCAAAAAGAGTGGTAAAGTAGTTACTGTAAAATTTCGTGTGGGAATTCTAGAGGATAAAATGATTGCAGCAGAATTTGCAAAGGTGTGCGAAGATTCAGGGGCAGATATGATTACTGTTCATGGAAGAAGTAGAAATATGATGTATTATGGGGATCCATATTTTGACCAAATAGAGGAGGCAAAATCAGTTGTTAAAATACCTGTAATTGCAAATGGAGGTGTTTTTTCTGCAGAGGATGCAAAAAAGATGATGGATCTTACAGGAGCAGATGGGGTGATGATTGCAAGATATGCTATTGAAAATCCATTTATATTTAGTGAACTTACCCATAAAGAAATTAAAAAAAGTAAATATACATTTTTAATTGAACAGGTTGATTTAACAGCAAAATATTATGATGAAACCTTCACAATTGCATATATTAAAAAAATTGCAGCATATTGGGTGAGAGCACAAAAGGAAACTAGACAGTATAAAGATGAATTATATAAATGTGGTAATATAGAGGAACTAAAATATACTATAAAAAAAATATTTGATGAAGGAAAGAGGCTGGATTAATGGAAGCAGGATTTATTATAAAGAATGGAATTTTAGAAAGATATACACTTAGAGAGGCTAAAGTTATTGTTCCAGAGAAAGTTAAAGTAATAGGCAAAGGAGCATTTAAAGGGTGTGCATCTATAGAAGAAATAATTCTTCCTGAAACTATAACAGATATTATGGATACTGCCTTTAAAGGATGTAGAAAATTAAAAAAAATCAACTTTCCTTCAAATCTTAAATTTATAGGAGAATATGCTTTTCATCGTTGCCATTCTTTAGAAAGAGTAGAATTACCCTTATCAATAAAAAGTCTCAGTAACTGTGTGTTTCTATATTGTGATAATCTTGAATATGTTTCTATGCTAGGGATAAAACATCTAGGTAAACAAGTGTTTTCAAATGATGTGAATCTAAAAAATGTAGAAGTCTCATGTGATTTGGATATATCATCCATATGTGATGTGTTTACAGGATGCGGGAAAATTTCTAAAATAACTTTAAGTGATGGAGCTATTTTTAATATGGAAAGTGCAATTGAAATAATATCATCAAATTCAGATGTTCATCCTGTAATTAAAGCAATTGCTAAAGATATATATAGAATGATGGAAATAGAAAACGGAATTTTATCAAGATTTCTTATAAATGTGAAAGATATAGATGTTCCAAAGGGAATAACTGCTATTGGGAAAAGTTGTTTCTTTGATAAAAAGGGTGTGATTTCTATAAAACTTCCTAAAACTCTAACTGAAATTGGGAGTAGGGCATTTAGAAATTGCATAAATTTAGAGAGAATAGAGTTTGCTAATGATAAAGTTAATATAAGTTCTGATGCTTTTAAAAACTGTACAACATTAAAATTTATTACATTGTCAGATGGAAGTACATATGAAATTAAAGGGCATTTGAATACATATGATGAGAATATTCATCCAATAGTACATATAATTCATTCACAACTACTAAATAACTTTTTTATTAGTGGCACTACATTGATTAAATACAGAGGAAATGAGGAGAGAGTAGCTGTTCCAGAAGGAATAACAGTAATTGGAGAAAAAGCTTTTGCAGGAAATGAAGCAATTGGGAGAGTAATTTTACCAAGGTCTATAAAAGAAATTCATGAAGGAGCATTTATGGATTGTTTGCTTTTACAAACAATAAATCTTCAAGAAGGATTGGAGAAGCTAGGTGAATCTGCTTTTGAAAATTGTGTAAAAATTAAATCGATAGAATTACCTGAAACACTGACTTTGATAGAAAAATCCACATTTAATAGATGCAAAAATTTAAGTGATGTTAGGTTTGGAAATCAATTAAGAGAAATTAGCAATCAAGCTTTTTATGGTTGTAACTCATTAAAGAATATACAATTCCCAGAAAAGTTGAAGAGTATAGGAGATTTGGCTTTCTATAAATGTAGCTGTATAAAAGAAATATATTTACCAAAGTCATTGAATAGGCTTGGAAATAATGTGTTTACAAAATCAGGTATAAGACAGGCAATTATTGATTGTGATTCAAAGGAATGTGGTACTGATATACTTTCAGAATGTAATAAATTGAACAAGTTAACTTTTTGTGATGGAGTAAAATCTATTGGAGATAAATTTGCATTTAGATGTACATCGCTAAAATATGTTAACCTTCCAAAATCTATTGAGTATATTGGTAGAAATGCTTTTGAAGATAGTATTTATATAAAGAATAATATAGAAGATAGCAACATTTTTATGGATGGGAAAAGCCTTTCTGGAGATGTTGTAATTCCAGAGGGAACAACTATTATTGCAGGAGGAGCTTTTTATGGAAATACAAAAATTACATCTATAAAATTACCTAAATCGCTTAAAAGAATTGGAGCAAGGTGTTTTTGTGGGTGTACCTCTATTAAAGAAGTTATACTACCTAACAGTATAGCAAAGCTTGAAGAAGGAGTTTTTTCATATTGCACATCATTAGAAAAGGTTATAGCAGAAGGTGAAATTACATATATACATGATAATGCATTTTATGGATGTAGTGAAATATTAAAAGTTCCATCAAGAGATGCTTTATATATAGGTGAAAATGCTTTTAGTGGTTGCAAAAGACTTGAAAATATTATGGTAAACTGTGTAGATATACAGGCAGATGCTTTTAGAAATACTGCTTTTTTAGAGAAATTAAAAAGTAATTCAAAGCTTGTCATAATATCAAATACAGTTGTTGATGGCAAAGAGTTTGTAGGGGAGATAATAATTCCAGAAGGTGTAGTAAATATTTTGCCATATGCTTTTTCAAGAAATGATAATATAACTAGTGTCGTATTTCCACAAAGTCTTATAAATATAGGTGAAGGTGCTTTTTCTGGATGTAGAAACATAAAAAAAGTTGATTTTCCAGCATCATTAAGAAATATTGCCAAGAGAGCATTTGAAAAATGTGTGTCATTAATAGAGGTAGGTGGATATGTTCAAGAAATAGGAACTGGGACATTTTCGTATTGTACAAATCTTAAGTATATTACATTTAAAGGCACAACAACTTTTGGAAAAGAAGCATTTTGTGGATGTAGATCTCTTGAGGTATGCAAATGTAAAGAGTTAGAACATATAGGTAAAGGTTGCTTTTATGAATGTAAATCATTAAAAAATTTTGAGTTTAAAAATATAAAGCAGATAGAAGAAGAAGCTTTTTATGGTTGTATTTCATTAAAATGTATTTGTTTAAATAGTACAACATATATTTCAGCTCATTGTTTTGAGGATTGTAGTGGTTTAGAAAAAATTCGATTAACATCTGAAGCGTTTATATTTGGAAGTTATGCTTTTGCAGGATGTACTGCAATTAAAGAAATAGGAATTGAAGATATTTATTATTCTACAGAAGATTATTTAGTAATATTAAAAAAAGAAATTCCTGACATAATAAAAGAGATATATAGTAATGCTATGAGTTGTTTTGATATAGATGAAAATTTGTCTATATTAAGGTATATAAATAAAGGAGTATGTATACACATTCCAAATGGCATCAAAAGAATTGAAAATGAAGTCTTTAAAGATGCCATGACACTTGAGGAAATATATATTCCTGAAAGTGTAGAATATATTGGAGAAAGAGCTTTTTACAATACAACATGGTTAGAGAATAAAAGAATAGAAAATGATATGGTAATTATAAATAACATATTAATTGATGCATCTTTTTGTAAAGGAGATGTAATAATACCTGACTATGTAAAGTTGGTTTCAGGATGGGCTTTTGTGAATTGTTATGACTTGACAGGAGTAACTTTTTCTTCTTCAAAAACAATTATAGAACAATATGCATTTAGAAATTGTATTAATCTAAAAAAGGTAGTTACTGCTGATGGAAAAGAATATAAATTAGAAAATATTTCAGATAGAGATAATGAAGCGTTACATAAAAGTGTAAAGCAAATATTTATGGACTGTTTAAATTGTTTTAAAACAAATGAAAGCAATAAGTTAGTTGAATGTACAGGAAATATTAAAAAATTAAATCTGATAGATGGAATAACTGATATTGGAGATAATGTGTTTAAAAGCAGTCATTTACTCACATATATAAATTTGACAAAAGATACTGAAATAATTGGTAAAAGTGCTTTTGAGCAATGTAAATCTCTTGTGTCAGTAAAAAATGCAGAGAGTGTGAAAAGAATAGAAAAGTTTGCTTTTCAAGCTTGCTATTCATTAGAAAGTATAGAGCTTTCAGATAAACTTGAATATATAGGATTGAGAGCTTTTGATAATTGTTCATCCTTAAAAAATATTATTATACCAGAAGGTATTACTGAAATTCCAGAAAAAACATTTTACAGATGCAAAAGTTTGGAAAGAGTGGTGTTACCATCAACATTAAAGAATATAAGAAAAGAAGCCTTTGCATTTTGTTATAGTTTGAAGGAAATAAATTTTCCAATAGGACTTGAAAGTATTGAATCAAGAACTTTTGCATGGTGTTCAAATCTTAATTCAAAAAAATTATTAGAAAATACTTTAGTAGAAGATGATTCTTTTAGTTTTGGTGGGGAGCTATGAGGTATAGATATTTAGGAAAAACAGGGGTAAAAGTATCTGAAATTTCATTTGGTACCATTCCTATACTTAGTGGTAATGTACCTGTTTTACCAGATTACTATAGTCCAGATGAAGAAACGGCAATAGATATAATGAAACATGCATTTAATTTAGGTTGTAACTTTTATGATACAGCAATAGTACCTGAGTATGGAGATGCAGAAATAAAATTAGGAAAGTTTGCTGGTAAGATAGGAAGAGAGAAGATTATCATATCAGATAAGGCAAGATTTTTTACTGGAGATGAGATGTATGAAGCTGTAAATAAATCCTGCGAGAATCTAGGAACATATTCAGATATATATTTTGTGCATCAAGTAGATGAAGGTAATGAAGATGTTACATTTGGAAAATATGGGGCAATAGATGCTTTAAATGAATTGAAGGCAGAAGGTAAAATAAGATTTATAGGGGTAGCGACACACTATTATGACATATTATTAAGAGGTGCAAAAGACAATAGGGTAGATGTGCTTCAAGGAAGTGGGAATATTTTTGAAAGAGGCATGCTAGATAGAATAGAAGGAGAAACACTGTTTAGAGAAAAGGGATTTATTCTAAATAAAGTTTATGCAGCAGGAATACTACCATCATTCTTCTCAGTGGAGAAACTAATATCTGGAGTGCTTTCATATCCTATTTCAAGTGCATTAATAGGAATTGGAACAAAGGAACAAGCAAATGAAGGATTAATAGAACCTGAAAATTATAATAGACCAAGTTTTTTAGAGGTAATATCAGAGCTTGAAAAGAGTTTTAAGCCAATTTTTTGCGATAGGTGTCAAAGGTGTAGATGTGTATATGGAACTGAAATACATATACTTTTTAGGCAGTATAATTATTATTTCATGGGGAAAGATTATTGGGCTCTTAGAAAACTTGATATGAGTATAAATGAAAGTGCATATAGGTGTAAAAAGTGTACAAATATGACATGTATGAAAGAGTGCCCATATGAAATAGATATACCTAAAACTGTGGATATGGTAAGAGAATTAATATATATTCATGTTAGAAATTCGTATATATAACTAAAGCTAACAAATAAGGAGGAAAGTAATGATTTATTTTACATCAGACACACATTTTTATCATAGTAATATTGTTAATTTTATTCCATTATCCAATTTTAGAATGGCAAGGATATTTTGGTGATGCAATTCATCTTTATGGACATGTACATAATTGTAGTAAAAATGAGGAGCAGAGAAAAAGATTAGATGATTTAAAAAACAATGAAAATAGGATGTATTTCCAGTTTGAGCTTACAAAAATCTAAATTGATATTTGTGAGTTTTTTTGTTGTGTTAAAAAATGGAATGGAATGTGTTAATATAAGTTTATAAAAAAAATATGAATTCATTTATTTTAGACAGTCTTATAAACTTAAGGTTTCTTAAGAAATTTTTATCAATGTTGTAAACTCTCTCTCCTATAATGAATTGGAAAGGGAGGGAATAATGTGAAGAATAAATTGAAAAAGATTATATTAATTATTATGATAAGTTGGACATTTTGTTATATCAAAGGTTGCACAAGCTTAAATGGAGGTGCAAGTTCAAATGATAAAGACAGACAAGTATCAGGAAATGTAAATTCAGAATTATTATTAGTAAATGAAAAGCATGGATTAAGCAAAGATTATGAGCCTCCAAATTTAACTATTCCCAAAATAGAATTTGCAGATGGAATAAGTTTTGAAGAAAAACATATAGCAGGAATTATAGCAAAGCCTTTAGAAGAATTGATAAAAAAGGCTAAAGATGAAGGAATAATATTACTTGGAAACTCAGGTTATAGATCATATAAATCTCAAGAAGAAATTTTTGAAAATAGAGTAAAAGTAGAAGGTAAAAAACTTGCAGTAGCATATGTAGCAAAACCAGGATTTAGCGAGCATCAAACAGGCTTATGTATTGATGTTACTAATAAAGATAAATATTTTGTGAATGGAACAAAAGAAGCAAAGTGGCTTACAAAAAATTGTTATAAATTCGGCTTTATTATAAGGTATCCAGCAGGTAAAAAAAACATTACTGGTATAGAATATGAACCTTGGCATATTAGGTATGTGGGAAAAACTGCTGCTAAGTATATTTATGATAATGAAATAACCTTGGAGGAGTATTTAGAAAAATAGATATATGATTGGGGGATAAGATGAATAATAATATTCTTGTAGTAGATGATGAAAAAGAAATAAGAGATTTGTTAGAAATAAATCTTAGAAATGATGGGTTTACTGTTTTTAAGGCAAGTTGTGGAGAAGAAGCTTTAAAAATATTAGAAATTGAAAAAATACATTTAATAGTTTTAGATATAATGATGCCAGTGATGGATGGATTAGAAGTTTGCAGAAATGTAAGAGAAAAATATGGCATACCAATTCTTATGCTAAGTGCAAAAGCAGAAGATATGGACAAGATACAGGGAATTATGACAGGTGCAGATGATTATTTATGTAAGCCTTTTAATAATTTGGAACTTATGGTTAGGATAAGAGCATTATTAAGAAGAACGTATTTCTTAAATACTAAAATACAGGTTTTAGACAACATAATAAGAATTGAATCAATGGTTATAGATAAGATTAAGCATAAGGTTATGATAGAAGATAGTGAAGTAGCTTTAACAGCAAGAGAATTTGAAATTTTATATTTATTAGCTACAAATAGAGGAAGGGTTTTTAGTGCAGAAGAAATTTTTGAAAGAGTGTGGAAAGAGAGCTATTACCAATCTAATAATACAGTTATGGTGCATATGAGTAGAATTAGAGATAAGATAGAAAAATACATGGAAGGTAATGAGATAATTCATACTGTTTGGGGAGTAGGTTATAAAATTGAAAAATAGAAGGTTGTATAAGTTTTGGTTATCAACACTAGGTGATTTTACAGGAGCTTTGCTGTTAACATGTATTACAATAAGTATAAGTTCTGTAATCTTAGATTATTTATATAGAAACACTAATATAATATTTGTTTATTACTTCTGGGAATATTGGAGGATTATTAAGTATGAAATATTGGGAGATTTCACATATCTAATTTTAGGTGTAATATTATTTTCTATATTTTACATTTTAATAACATATAAAAAAACAAAGAGCTTGATGGATATTATAAATCAAACTGAAATAATGGCCAGTGGTGATTTAGATAGATTTATAGATGATAAGTCAAAAGGAGATATTAAAGAGCTAGCTAAAAATATAAATAGTATATCAACACAGCTTAAAGAAATAACTGAAGAAGAGAGGAAAGCACAAAAAACTAAAAATGAACTAATAACTAATGTTTCACATGATTTAAGAACTCCATTAACCTCTATAATGGGATATTTAGAAATTATCGATGGAGATAAATATAAAGATGAAGTTGAACTGAGATATTATGCTAATATAGCATATGAAAAATCCAAGAGTTTAAGTTTGCTTATAAATGATTTATTTGAGCTTACTAAAATGCAGAATAATAGTATTAAACTAAATAAAAGTGATATTAATTTAGTGGAACTATTAGGCCAAGTAGTTGCTTATTTTGAATATCAATTTAAGCATGCTAATATGAAATCAAGAATTAAATTTTCAGATGATAAGCTAATTGTAAATGCAGATTCAGAAAAATTAGTGAGAGCGTTTGAAAATTTATTAACTAATGCAATTAAATATGGGCATGATGGTTACTATATTGATGTAATAGCAAGGCTTCAGGAGAATATGGCAGTAGTTCAAGTTATAAATTATGGAGAAGTAATATCATCAATTGATTTACCATGTATATTTGATAGATTTTATAGAATAGAAAAATCAAGAAATAGTAATATAGGTGGATCTGGATTAGGGCTAGCCATAACAAAAAATATTATAGAATTGCATAATGGAGAGATAGAAGCTTATAGTGATAATGATAGAACTATATTCGAATTTAGATTACCAGTAAATTAAAATGATATAGTAGATAGAATGTTAAATTTATAAAATATAATGGAGGTACCTTATGATAATTAGAGAAATTCAGAAGAAAGATAATAGTCAAGTAGAGCTACTTATTAGGACATGCCTGATAGAATTTGGGGCAAACAAACCAGGTTGTGCATGGGAAGATGAAAATTTAGGAAGGTTTTATGAAGTTTATCAAAATGAAAAATCTAAATATTGGGTTGTTGAAGATAATGGTAAAATAGTGGCTGGTTGTGGTATTGGGCCTTTAAATAATACAGAAGATATATGTGAATTACAGAAGATGTATTCGTTTAAAGAGGTGAGAGGTACTGGGATATCTAATGAATTATTAGAAATTGCTTTAGAATTTGCAAAAAAATACTATAAGAAATGCTATCTTGAAACATTTTCCAATATGATTGCAGCTATTAAATTTTATGAAAGGCATGGCTTTGCTAAGTTAGAAAAGCCAGTAGTTGAAACAGAGCATTATGCTTGTGATGTATGGTGCATAAGAACATTATAATAAAAAAATATGCAGTTTGCTAATAATGTTCATGAAGGTCACTTCATGAACATTATACTATGTTTTAAAACTATTCTATTATTCTTTATAAATTCATATATTTACTTAATGTAAAAGAAATACCATATTCTTCATTAGATATAGTTTTTAAATAATTAACCTTTTAATCTTCAGTTACAGAACCATCTCCAGAGACAGTACCAGTTCCCATAGAATCATCTTTTCCATTAACAATAGCATGGTAGTCTTTAAGATTATATTTATATGAGTTATTGGATTCATCGTATGATTCTAGTATTATAATTAATCCAGTTTTGGTACTATCATTTAATTCTTTAGAATCACAGAAAAATGTGTTATCATTATCTTCTGCTTTTGCAACTTGTCCATTTAACGCAATAGGAATTATGTGTTGAGATTTAACTTCATCTTCATCAACAAAGTGTTTAAGTATACTTATAACTGCATCTTTACCAGATAACTTGCTATTAGTTGTAACTTCTTGGGTGTTAGAGTTATTTGATTGATCAGTAGTTTTATCACTATTAGATGCATCAACTTTTGATTCTGATGTAGCAGAACTGTCTTCAGTGTTTGAATCTTTATTAGAATTATTAACTGAATCAGTAGTAGTTTCACTAATTTCTGACTCCTCATTTAAATTGTCATTTGAAGAAACTTTCCAAAAAACAATTCCCAAAACTAATAAAACTGCTAGTGTAAAACACACTATGATTTTTTTTGACTTCATTAAAAAAACCTTCTTTCTTAAAACTATTCTCTAGTTTTAGCTATTAATATAATTTCACTAATAAATATTACATATAATACAATTTTATTATATTCCATATATGGTAAAAAATAAATATATAAATTTAAAATATGATATAAAGTGAGAAATTAAAAGAACTTTTTTCATATTTATACAATATTAATGAAAAATATGTAAATATAAAAATATTGTTCTTTATTTTTTAAATTATCAAATAATATCTTGATAATAAATTAATTGATAAAAAAATGTACATTTTAATTATGCATGTGTTAAAATATATCATATGTGTTTTAAAATAATAAAAAATGGAAGAAAGGAGTGAAGAATGTGCAAAACATATTTCAAAATAATTATTCAAGCATTACTCCAGAAGTAGTTGAATTAAAAGATATTTGTATAAGAAACAGTTCGATTGACTCTAGTTTATATACAAAATATGAGGTTAATCAAGGTCTTCGTGATCTAAATGGAAATGGAGTTCTTACAGGATTAACAGAAATATCAGATATACAATCTAAAACTATTGTAGATGGCAAAAAAGTTCCGTGTGATGGGAAATTATTTTATCGAGGGATAGATATTGAAAAGATAGTAGAGGGTTTTGTAAAAGAAAAACGCTTTGGATTTGAGGAGACAACATACCTTTTAATTTTAGGAGAAATGCCTACCAAAACTCAATTAAGTGATTTTACCCAAATAATATCTAAATATAGAACTCTTCCAACATCATTTGTTAGAGATATTATAATGAAGGCTCCTAGTTTTGATATGATGAATACTTTAGCAAGAAGTGTACTTACATTATATTCATATGATGAAAATGCTAATGATACAAGCATTGCTAATGTTTTAAGGCAATGCCTTCAGTTAATTGCTCTTTTTCCACTTTTATCTGTTTATGGATATCAAGCATATGTTCATTATTATAATGATAAAAGTCTTATAATTCATACTCCTAAAGAGGAATTATCTACAGCAGAGAATATTTTATATATGCTACGTCCAAATAGTAAATATACTGAGCTAGAAGCAAGAATTTTAGATATAGCATTAGTACTTCATGCAGAACATGGTGGAGGAAACAATTCAACATTTACAACTCATGTAGTATCGTCTTCAGGAACAGACACTTATTCAACTATAGCAGCCGCCCTTGGATCATTAAAGGGACCGAAGCATGGTGGAGCAAATATTAAAGTTGTACAGATGTTTGAGAATATGAAAGAGAAGATTTCTAATTGGGAAGATGAAGAGGAGGTTTCTGAGTATTTAAGAGCATTACTTCATAAAGAAGCTTTTGATAAATCAGGATTGATTTATGGAATGGGACATGCTATTTATTCACTATCAGATCCACGAGCAAACATATTTAAAAAATTTGTTAAGAGTTTATCTGAAGAGAAAGGATTAACAAAGGAATATAATCTATATTCTCTTGTTGAAAAGCTAGCTCCTAAAGTAATAGAAGAAGAGAGAAAAACTTATAAAGGTGTAAGTGCAAATATTGATTTTTATAGTGGATTTGTATATAGTATGCTTGATTTACCATTAGAGTTATATACACCTATATTTGCTATTGCACGTATTTCAGGATGGACAGCTCATAGAATTGAAGAGTTAATAAATACAAATAAGATAATACGTCCTGCATATATGAATGTACAAGAAAGACGTGAATATGTAAATATGGATGAACGATAGGTTTGTTTTCAGTCCTAATAGTGATGAAAGGCCAGTAGTACTGGTCTTTTTTAACTTATAATAATAAATATACAAATAGTAAAAGAAATTATGAATTTGGTTTAAATTATGACTAAGAAAAAACAATAAGGATGTCATTTATAAATCAGAGCATCCTTATTAAAAATTAGTGTTTTAATGTCTGTATTTGAGATTGTGTCATTCCAAAGACAGCATTTAAAAAATCGTCATCGTTTGTGATTAGAGTCCATTTATTGTTCTCTTTTTTTAGGTTTAATTGACCTACACGATCTTGAAGTTCTGCATTTTTTATTTTTGTAATTAAAATTTCAGAAATTTTTCTGGATAAATCATCTTTGCTTAAGTTATGTAATTCAGATGAATTTTGAATTTCTTCAAGTAAGCTATCCATTACTGATGACAGGGATATACCTTTTATATTTACAGAAACTGTAGCAGTATTAGAATCTATAGTTTCTTTTTGTGTTTCTACCTCAAGTTTTGATAAAACTTCACTTAAAGTATCTTTTGCTTCTTGGGTTACAGATTCATCATCATTAGTAAAAACGGATGAAATAACGCTATTCACCACATCAGAATTAGCTTTTGATTTTAAATCAGAAAAATAGTTGTTTACAATAGTTGTTGGTTTATCTGTTTTTCCACAGCCAATTAGCAGAAATAGTGAAAGTGAAAAAATTAAAATCAATGATAAGGACTTTCTCATAATAATTCCTCCCTAAATTTATATAGTTTTCCTAATAATAGTATACAATAATATGTTATATATGTAAATAAATGATGAAAAAAATCAAATATACATATATTTAGGTAAAATAATATTAGAAATATTATTTGAAACATATGGAAATTGATATGAGTATAGGGAAAATGGTAAGAGAATTTATGGAAAGTGTTTACTAAAGTATGTAAAAAATATGGAATTAATTATGAAATGAAGGATATAATAGATGGATATAGGAATAATTATAAAGAAGAACAATTGTGTTGGTATTAGCAAGTAATATTAAATTGAAGGAGAAATAGAAGTGAATAGTTGTATTAATGAATGTATCTTTTATCATATTTATCCATTAGGTTTTTGTAAGGCACCAAAGTTTAATAATGAAGAAAAAACTGTTAATAGAATTAAAAAAGTTTTGGAATGGATACCACACTTAAAAAGCCTTTCAGTAAATGCTATTTATTTTGGTCCGATATTTGAGTCGTATGAGCATGGTTATGATACAAAAGATTTCTTAAAAATAGACAGAAGGCTTGGAACTAATGAAGATTTTAAAGAAGTATGTAATGAACTTCACAAAAATGATATTAAAATTGTTTTAGATGGAGTTTTTAATCATGTTGGTAGAGAGTTTTGGGCATTTGAAGATGTCAAGAAAAACAGAGAAAAATCAATATATTGTAGCTGGTTTAAGAATTTAAACTTCTATGGAAAAAGTCCATTAGGCGATAATTTTTCTTATGAAGGATGGAATGGTCATTATAATTTAGTTAAATTAGATATTAGGAATAATGATGTTATTGAACATATTTTTAAGGCTATAGGATATTGGATTGATGAATTTAATATTGATGGATTAAGATTAGATGCAGCTGACTATATGGATAGAAACTTTTTTAAAGATTTAAATAGTTATTGTAAAAAAAAGAAGAAAGAATTTTGGCTTATGGGAGAAGTTATTCATGGAGATTATAAATTATGGGCCAATGGAGAAATGCTTGATTCTGTAACGAATTATGAGTGTTATAAAGGAATATATTCCTCTCATAATGAAAAAAATTATTTTGAAATAGCCTATTCAATGAATAGGCAGCATGGAAGATATGGAATATATAAAGACTTATGTCTTTATAATTTTGTTGATAATCATGATGTAAATAGAATTGCTAGTATATTAAAAAATAAGAAACATTTATATAATGTATATACTTTGCTATATTCTATGCCAGGGATTCCTTCAATTTATTATGGTAGCGAGTGGGGAATTGAAGGGGTTAAGCATAATGGAACAGATGATGATCTTAGGCCTAGTCTTGATATAAAAAACATAGTTAATGAAAACAGAGAACTATATTTGCATATAAAAAAATTAGGTGAAATAAGACAGAAATCAGCGCCCTTAAAATATGGAGATTTTTCTGAAGTAGTTACGAAAAATCAGCAATTGATTTTTTGTAGAGTTTATAAAGATGAAAAAACATATATAGTATTAAATCTTTCAGATAGAGAAGAATTTTTGGAATTTAAAATAGATGATAATAGTGAATTAATTGATAAGCTAAACAATAGAATCATTGAAGTTAAAAATGGTAAAGTAGAGATATCAATAGCTCCTTATAGTGGGCAAATACTAGAAAAGGTATAGAAAATGTTAAAATTTTAGAAGGTAATTAGTATAGTACCTTCTAAAATTTTTATGTAAGCTTGTTATTTATAATATAATTTGATAGATTTCTTAAGATTTAATTCTTGATTGTTAATTAAAATATATAGTTAAATATACAAGAGGGGGAGGGGTTAATATGAAGTATGATATATTGAGAGAAATGTGGTGGAATTCATCAAGTATACAAAGTTTTCAAATAGAGAAAGTAAGTTTGCTTGATAAAAAGAAAAATGAAAAAAAGTTTGGCATTATTATAGATAAATTAAGTAAGTATATGGAATCTATGCCTAAGAAGAAAGAAGAATTAGAAAGGTGGAGTGAAGAAGGAGAAATAATTTTACGTAAGTATATGAAAAATGATTCTGTATTTAAACTTAATTTTATGGATAAACATATTAGAGAAGGAATGATAGAAAGTACAAAAAAATTTATAAGTGAAGCAAAAAAGTTTGATAAAGACATGCCATTAGAGGATGTTGGTCAAGCTATGAGAAATGTGTGGATTGTGAATATACTTCAAGCTATATTTTATAATGAGGTTAAGTTTTCTAATGCCATATTTGGATATAGTATGCTATATCCATACACAGATAATTATTTAGATGATATTAATGTAAGTATGAAAGATAAAATTGAATTTAATGATAAATTGCTAGGAAGATTGAAAGGAAATATGAGAATTCTTTTCGAAACAGAATATGAGAAAAAAATAGATAGATTAGTTGAAAATATTGAAAAAGTTTTTTTGAGAGATAAACATATAAAAGTTTATGATAGTTTACTAACAATACAAGAAGGGCAAATCAGGAGTTTAATGCAACAGGAAAATAGAACAATTCCTTATGAGAACGATATATTAGGAATTTCTATAGAAAAAGGTAGTTCTTCAGTATTAGTAGATGGATATTTAATAAATGGAGATTTAACACAAGAACAGGAGAACTTTTGCTTAGGTTATGGATTTTTGCTTCAAATAGGTGATGACCTTCAAGATGTTAGAAAAGATTTAGAAAATAATCATATGACTATAATGTCACAATTAGCCGGTAGGTATGATTTGGACCAATTAGCAAATAAATTATTGAATTTTACGATTGAATTTATAGAAAAGCACATTATTTTAAAGAATAAAGAAAATTTAAAAATATTAGTAAGAAATAATTGTGTCATGCTAATTTTATTTTCAATAGTTTTATCTAAAAAGTTTTTTAGTAAGGAATATATTGATGAAATTGAAGGATACTTGCCATTTAGTATAGATTATATAGAAGAATTAAAGGGAAAATTAGAAGAAAAATTTAAAGAGAAGCAAAAGGAGTTAAGTATATGAAAAAAAGAAGAATAGTTAAAGATGGACATATACATTCACCATATTGTCCACATGGTACCAGTGATAAATTAAAAGAATATGTGGATAAAGCTTTAGAAATGAGACTTGAAGAAATTTCATTCACAGAGCATATGCCTTTACCTAAAGGGTTTGTAGATGAAAAAATAATATTAGAAAGTTCTCCAACAGAAGAGGAATTTGAAAAATATTTAATTGAGTTAGAAGAAATTAAAAGGAGTTATGAAGGTAAGATTAAAATAAATATAGGTACAGAGGTAGATTATATAGATGGACTAGAAAAGAAAACTAGAGCTTTACTATACAAATATGGGATAGACATTGAGGATAGTATACTTTCTGTACATTTTATAAGAATTGATGAAAAATATTATTGTATAGATTATAGTAAGGAAACATTTAAGGAAATTGCAGATATATTAGGAGGTATAGAAAAGTTATATGATAGATATTTTGAAACACTATTAAAGTCTATAAAAGCAGATATTGGAATATTTAAACCAAGGCGAATAGGGCATTCAACTTTGGTAAGAAGATTTAATAAGGAATATCCTTTTGAATATAAAAATGAAGCTCTTCTTGAAGAAATAGTAAAAGAAATGAAAGAGAAAAATTATGAAATAGATCACAATACATCAGGACTTAGAAAAGAGTATTGTGAAGAAGAGTACCCATCAGGAATTCTTATGGAATTAATAAAAAAATATAATATTCCTGAAGTTTATGGTTCTGATGCACATACTGCCAAGGATGTAGGAGCATCATTTAATTATAAAGAATAGTATTCAATTCTTTATATAAAATGATATAATATTATTTAATAAAAAGTATAATGTATATTAAATAATTTATAATTTTCGTAATATAAAGGGAGGTATAGTATGCTGAAATACGAAGAAATTGCATTGGATATACAACATAAGATTAACAATGGTGAATATTTGCCAAATGATCAACTTCCTTTGGAAAAAGAGATGTGTGTACAATATGGTGTGAGTAGAATAACTATAAAAAAAGCTATGGATAAACTTGTTATGAGCGGTTCGGTAGTAAAGAGAAGGGGATCAGGAACATTTGTTAAAGATGTTGATTATAATGAGATATCAGATGTAAGTACTTCAAGTCAATTTACTGGATTTTCAGGAACTTTTACAAATAAAGAAGTATTTTCAAAGATTATTGAGTTTCAAGTTGTTAATCCAACAGAAGAAATTGCTAATAAGTTAAAAATGGAAAAAGATGAATTTGTTTATTACATATGCCGTGCAAGATATGCTGATGGATTACCATATGTGGTAGAATATACATACATGCCCATTGATGTGATTCCGGGACTGAAAAGGGATATAGTTAAAGAGTCTATTTATAAGTATATAGAAGAAAACCTTAAACTTAAGATAAAAAGTGCCCATAGAACTGTAAGAGCAATATTGCCTAGTAAATTAGAACAGGAGTATTTAGAAGTAAAAGATAATTTTCCAATATTAGAAGTTGAACAAATAGCATTTTTAGATAATGGTCAACCTTTTGAATATTCTAAATCACATCATAGAAGTGATAGATTTGAGTTCAAAAGTATAAGTGTAAGATAGCAATATGTGAGTAATTTATAAATTACTCACATATTGTTATCTTTTTTTTGATAAAAGATATGTTTAATTCTTTACAAAAGACATATCTTTTTGTATAATTGATGTAATTGGTTTCAAAAGAAAAATTAATTGTAAAGGGGTAGGATAGCATGTCAAAATTTAATGAGTTTCTAGAAAAATATTTATTACCTATTGCAGGAAAGTTAAGTACATTTACAATATTAACTGTGCTGCGTGATGCATTTATGTTAAGTTTTCCGCTTACTATTGTTGGCTCTATTGCTTGTGTTATTACAAATTTACCTTATTTAAATAACTTGATAGGGGATGATGGGGTAAAATCATTAAATAACACATTAAGTATATTACCTTCAACTACTATGAGTATTGCTACATTATTTGTTGTTATGGGGATTGGATATTATTTTGCTAAAAGTTATGAGGTTGATGCAATTTTTGCTTCAGCTATATCAGTTTCAGCCTTTTTAGTTTTAACTCCTCTTGTGGCAACTAATGCTGATGGAACTATAGTAAGTGATGTTATTCCAATAGTTAGACTTGGTGCTAAAGGAATGTTTGTAGGTATTATAGGTGCATTTCTATTTACAAGGATTTATGTTTGGGCAATCAAGAAAAATTGGACAATCAAAATGCCAGAAGGAGTACCTCCAACAGTAGCTAAATCCTTTGCTGCATTGATACCAGGATGTTTAGTATTTATAGTAGCTCTAATAGTTAGAATTATATTTACTTATACACCATGGGGAAATGTTCATGATTTTATATATGAAATAATTCAAATGCCATTAACATCATTAGGGAGTGGATTAGGAGCAACTTTAGTAGCTATATTTGCTATTCAAGTTTTATGGTTCTTTGGATTACATGGACAAATTATAGTAAATTCTGTATTGGATCCTATATGGAATACACTTTCATTAGAAAATTATGAAGCGTTTAATTCAGGTACACACATACCTAATATAATAACAAAACAATTTATGGAAACATTCACAGTAGGCATGGGAGGGACGGGAATGACTTTAGCTGTTTTAGTTGCCATTTTTGTTGTGGCCAAAAGCAGTCAGATGCGAGAAGTTGCAAAACTTGCAACTCCTTCTGGAATTTTTAATGTGAATGAGCCAGTTATTTTTGGACTTCCAATAGTGATGAATCCAACGATATTGATTCCATGGATAATATCACCAATTGTTGTAGTTACAATTACTTATATTGCAATGAAAGTTGGAATAGTTCCGTTAACCACAGGAGTAACAGTTCCATGGACAGTTCCTATATTCTTTAGTGGCATGCTTGCAACTAATTCAGTTGCAGGTGGATTGATGCAATTATTTAACCTAGTAATAGTATTTTTAATTTGGTTACCATTTATAAAAGGTTATGATAAGCAATTGCTTAGGATAGAAAAAAGTATAGAAGTAAAAGAAGAGATGTTTGTATAAATAATGTAATTATTACAAATGCATACAATAAAAAGACTCAAGAGAGGGTATATTACTTATAAAAGTATATATCTTCTTATTTTTTTGTAAAAAAAAACTTCACTAATTTTTATTAAATATAATTTTGTAAAATGATTACAATGAAGTATATAATAAAAATATTTTGTTAAAGAAAGTAAAATTATAAATAACTTTTCAATATTCATTAATATTCGCTTAGTCCGCAGTGTAAATACATATGTCCTTGCAAAAAAGATAATTAAAGTGTATAATTTACAAGTAACGACAGTGCTTGAATATTAAATCGTTGGATAAAAAGTATTTATATCGAATATTTTTTTGAAATTATTATATTTTATTGCGTTATTATTAAAAATATGAATAAACACTGGGAGTTAAAAAAAACAACAACACGAATATTTAAAGAAAAAGGGGAGGAAATTAATCGTGAAAAGAAAAGTTTCATTGCTTATAACATTTGCTATGTCAACTGTATTGATATTAAGTGGATGTTCTTCAAAAGCAGAGGCACCAGCATATGATGAGCGCGATGTTATTAAGATTGGGGTATTTGAGCCAATGACTGGAGCAAATGCAGCTGGAGGAGAACTGGAAGTAGAAGGTGTTAAACTTGCTAATAAGCTCTATCCAACAGTGCTTGGTAAGAAAATTGAATTAGTTTTTACAGATAATAAGTCAGATAAAGTTGAAGCAGCTAGTGCAGCTTCAAATCTTATAGAACAAGAAAAAGTCAATGCTATTATAGGAAGTTGGGGAAGCGGAAATTCTATGGCAGCAGGAGATGCGGTGATGGATGCTAAAATCCCAGCTGTTGCAGCATCAGCTACAAATCCATTAGTAACAGCAGGAAATGATTATTATTTTAGAGTTTGCTTTATAGATCCTTTCCAAGGTAAGGTTATGGCAAAATATACAGCCGAAAAGTTGAAAGCTAAAAAGGTTGCATTTTTGCAAGAAGTTTCAAGTGACTATTCAGTTGGTATTTGTAAATTCTTTAGTGATGAATTTACAAAACTTACAGGAGATAAGGATGCTATTGTAGCAAAATCTAACTATAATACAGGCGATCAAGATTTTACAGCACAACTTACTAATATAAAGAGTAAAAATCCTGATGTAATATTTGCTCCAGGAAACTTTACGGAAGGTTCGTTAATAATAAAACAAGCAAGACAACTTGGAATCACGACGCCTATAATTGGGGGAGATACTTGGGAGACACCTGAATTTGTAGATATAGGTGGAGAAGCAGTAGAAGGTACAGTTTTCTCAACATTCTTTGCTAGTGAAACCCCTATAACGGAGGAATCAAAAATTTTTCTAGATGCGTATAGAAAAGAATATAACAAAGAGCCAGCAGCAGTTTCAGCATTATCTTATGATGCATATTTAGTAATCATAGATTCAATAAAGAGGGCAAATTCAGCTGATCCTGTAAAAATTAGAGATGAAATTGCAAAAACTAAAGATTTTCCTGGGGCAGCAGGTGTTATTACAATAGATGAAAATAATAATGCAGTAAAAGATGCAGTTTTAAAAGTTGTTAAAGATGGTAAATTTACTTATCTTGACACTGTTAAAGCAAGTGAATAAGGTATTGGGGGTAAAAATATGACATTAGATATATTCTTGCAACATTTAGCAAATGGAATTTCATTAGGAAGTTTATATGCACTTATTGCAATTGGTTATACTATGGTTTATGGAATTTTAAAACTTATAAATTTTGCTCATGGTGATATATTTATGATGGCTGCTTACTTTGCATTCTTTGCAGTAGCAACATTTGGATTACCTTGGTATTTTGCATTTATAATAGCAATAATTTTGACAGGAATACTTGGTGTGACAATTGAGTTTGCAGCTTATAGACCTCTTAGAAGTGCTCCAAAGATATCTATTTTAATATCTGCAATAGGTGTATCATTCTTGCTTGAAAATTTAGCAGTTGTTCTATTTGGAGGAAGACCAAAGGCTTTTCCAACACCAAGCATATTCACAGATGTAGTAGTTATAGGTGGGGTGTCTATTCAAAATCTTACATTTATAATTCCTATAGTTACAATAATACTATTATTTTCCCTATTACATTTAGTTAATAAGACTAATGTAGGAATGGCTATGAGAGCAGTATCTAAAGATGTAGAAACAGCAAGACTTATGGGAATAAAGGTAAATAGAATAATTTCATTTACTTTTGCAATAGGATCAATGTTAGCTGCTGTTGGAGCTATGATGTGGTCAGCTAAATATCCACAAATTGTTGCTCTCATGGGAATGATTCCAGGACTTAAGTGTTTTATAGCGGCTGTTATAGGTGGAATTGGAGATATTAAGGGTGCTGTTATAGGTGGTTTTATTCTTGGGATTGGTGAAATTATGATAGTTGCATTTCTTCCAGGATTAACTGGATATAGGGATGCATTTGCATTTGTACTTTTAATAGTGATATTACTATTTAAGCCTACAGGAATAATGGGCAAAAATTTAACAGAGAAGGTGTAAATATGAAGAAGAGAAATACATATTTAAATATAGCTCTTATTGCACTTGTATTTTTACTCTTATTAGCTGCAAATAATAGCTTAGACTCTTATAAAATTAGAATTTTAAATCTATGTGCAATATATACAATACTTGGACTTAGTATGAATATAATAAATGGATTTACAGGTTTATTTTCATTGGGACATGCTGGATTTATAGCAATAGGAGCATATACTACAGCACTTTTAACTATGAGTGAAAAAGTAAAAACTCAAAATTTCTTTATGGAAGAATTAATCTACCCATTAAACCATTTACAAATTCCATTTCCAATAGTATTGATAGTTGCTGGACTTATTTCTGCTTTTATAGCATTTTTAATAGGTGCTCCTGCTTTAAGACTTAAAGGAGATTATCTAGCTATTGCGACATTAGGTTTTGCAGAAATTATAAGAATAATTCTTAATAATGCTCAGGTGGTAACTAATGGGGCTCTAGGGCTTAGGGGGATACCTCGAACAACTAATCTTTATTGGAGTTTTGGAGTAGCAATTCTAACTATAATAATTTTAAGTTCTCTTATTAATAGTTCCTTTGGAAGGGCTTTAAAATCAATAAGAGAAGATGAAATTGCGGCTGAAAGTATGGGAATTAGTTTATTTAAGCATAAAACGATAGCATTTGTTACAGGAGCATTCTTTGCTGGTGTTGGTGGAGGACTTCTTGGAAATTTAATGGGTACAATAGATCCTAATATGTTTAAGTTTGTTCTTACATTTAATATACTTCTTATAATAGTTATTGGTGGTATGGGTAGTATTACTGGTACAGTGATTTCAGCTTTTGTAGTAACTATTTTGCAAGAAGCATTGAGATTTTTAGATATGGAAAAGCAATTTGATTTAGGTATATTTAGTTTTACAGGAATACCAGGACTTAGAATGGTTGTTTTCTCAGTTCTACTTATGATTATAGTATTGTTCTTTAGAAATGGAATTATGGGAACAAAAGAATTAACATGGAAATCAATATTTAGATTTTCAAATAAAAAACCTCTAAAAGAAGGAGGAAAATAGGTAATGGCATTATTAAAAGTTGAAAATGCAACTATGCAGTTTGGAGGACTTACTGCAGTAAAAGACTTTAATCTTGAAATTAATGAAGGTGAAATAGTTTCATTAATTGGACCTAATGGAGCTGGAAAAACTACAGCATTTAATATGATAACTAATGTTTACACACCTACAAAAGGCAAAGTAATCTTTAATGATAAAGATATTACTGGTATGAGGCAAGATGTTATAACCCAAACAGGAATAGCAAGAACTTTCCAAAATATAAGACTTTTTAAGGATTTAAGTGTACTTGACAATGTATTAATTGCAAATCATGTTCATATAAAATCAAATGTTATAGAAGCTATGTTGAAATTTCCTAAATATAGAAGAGAAGAAAAAGAGATGGTTAAAAAGTCTATTTCCCTTTTGGAAGAGGTAGGACTTGAAGATTTAATGAATGAAAAAGCTAGTTCACTTCCTTATGGAAAACAAAGAAAACTTGAAATAGCAAGGGCTCTTGCAACCAATCCAAAGCTTTTATTGCTTGATGAACCAGCTGCAGGTATGAATCCTACAGAAACTGATGAACTTACAACTTTTGTTAGAGAAATTAAAGATAAGTTTAATTTATCTATATTTATGATAGAGCATCATATGAATATGGTTATGGGATTATCAGATAAAATACAAGTTTTTGAATATGGGATTACTATAGCTAAAGGAACACCTACTGAAATACAAAATGATGCAAAGGTTATAGAAGCATATTTGGGGGTATCTGAAGATGATTAAAATAGATAATTTAGTAGTAGCATATGGTGGTATAGAAGCTTTAAAGGGAATAAGCTTAGAAGTGCCAAGTGGAAAGATAGTAACTTTAGTTGGAGCTAATGGAGCTGGTAAAAGTACTACATTAAAGTCTATAGTGGGACTTGTTAAACCTAAAAGTGGAAGTATAAGCTATGGAGGTGAAGATTTAACAAAACTTGATACTGAAGTTATGGTTAAAAAAGGTATAGCTTTAGTTCCAGAAGGTAGAAAAGTTTTTGCTGATCTTACAGTATTGGAAAATCTAAAAATAGGAGCATATACAAGAAAAGATAAAAAAGGTATTCAAAAGGATTTAGAAAAGGTATATTCTCTTTTTCCAAGGCTTAAGGAAAGAACTTGGCAAGCAGCAGGAACTCTTTCGGGTGGAGAACAACAGATGCTTGCAATAGCAAGAGCACTTATGTCTAATCCTAAATTAATAATGATGGATGAACCTTCTCTGGGACTTGCACCTATAGTTGTTAAAGAATTATTTGGTATAATAAAGAAAATAAATGAAGAAGGTATGACAGTACTTTTAATAGAACAAAATGCTAATGCAGCTTTAAAAATAGCTGATTTGGGATATATTATGGAAACTGGTACAATAACATTAAAGGGAACAGGAAAAGAACTTCTTAGTAATGACGACATTAAGAAAGCTTATCTTGGAGAAACGTTATAATAAGGAAATTTCATCAGTAGTATAATATTAAATTATTATACTACTGAAAAAAATATAATGAGTGTGGCAATGGAGCTTTTTATGGTAGGACTGTAAGAAGCTCCTTTTTTATAAAAATAAACATAAATTTAACTTAGTAGAAATACAAATTTTACATAAAATGAAGGAAATCCTAAACCTGATACAGTTATTAAGGGTGATGATTCAAATAAAACAGATAAAAATGTATGGATTTCAAATATAGTACAAAGAAACTCAAAAATAAGGGATGATTTTCCTGTATTGTTAATAATATCGATAATGCTAGTATCTTCAATTTCTATTATTTCATCTAGGAGAAAAAAATCATGTTAATTTAATAAATAAATTTAATTAAATTAATTAATAAAATAAATTTTGACGACAAAAATAAATAAATTGTTGACTAGTAAAAAAATGTATAATAGAATTATAATGATATATGTTGAAAGAGCTTTTTATAATATTATAGAAAGCTCTTTATATTCATAAATATAATTATATTTTTAATAGGAGGGCTATAAATGAAAAAGAAATCATATATTGCGTTAATAGTAGCTTCAGTAATGTCAGTGGGATTGTTAATGGGTTGTGGAGCTAAGAATGAAGATAAAAATAAAAAATATTTAATAGCAACTGATGCTAAATTTGCACCTTTTTCTTTTGAAGAAAATGGCTCATATAAAGGTATTGATGTAGAAGTTTTAGATGCTATAGCAAAAGAGGAAGGATTTGAGTATGAATTAAAGCCAATGGATTTTAATGGAATAATACCAGGTCTTACATCTAATCAAATAGATGGAGCAATAGCAGGTATGAGCATTACAGATGAAAGAAAAAAAGCTTTAGATTTTTCAGATTCATATTTTGAATCAGGTTTATCTATAGTTACAAAGAAAGATAATACTTCCATTAACGGAGAAAGTGACTTAAAAGGTAAAAAGGTTTCTGTTAAAAAAGGAACTGCAGGAGCTAAGTTTGCAGAAGATAATAAGGATAAGTATTCATTAGAATTAAATTACTTTGAAGATTCTCCATCTGTGTTCCAAGCGGTAGAAAATGGGAATTCGGATTTTGCATTGGAAGATTACCCAGTTATAGGATATAAGCTAAAAATTGATGGAAGTTCTAAATTGAAGATGGCTGGGGATAAAGTTGAAACAGCTAACTATGGATTTTCTGTTAATAAAGGACAAAATGCAGATTTATTAAAGAAATTTAATGAAGGACTTAAAAAGTTAAAAGATAATGGGAAATATGATGAGATAGTTAATAAGTATATTTCAAAACAGTAAGGGGAGTAATATGGATTTTTTAGAATTAGTGAAAGATAGTATGCCAAGTTTACTAGACGGATTGCTAGTAACAGTTAAAATTTCAGTAATATCACTAATAATTGCAGTATTTATAGGATTGATATTTGGTATATTTACTATAAGTAAATCAAAGATATTAAAAGCAATCTCTACAGTGTACATATTTATAATTAGAGGGACTCCTTTAATTGTTCAAGCATTATTTTTATTTTTTGGAGTTGGGCAGTTATTAGGAATAAGATTTGATCCAGAAGTAGCAGGTATAATAGTATTAAGTTTAAATGCAGGTGCCTACATGGCAGAAATATTTAGAGGTGGTATCTTAGCAGTTGATCCAGGACAAATGGAGGCAGCAAGAAGCTTAGGGTTTAATTATTTTAAGTCAATGAAAAAGATCATACTACCTCAAGCTATTAAAGTAATGATTCCATCAATCATTAATCAATTTATAGTAACAATAAAAGATACATCAATTTTAACAGTAATAAGTATAAGAGAGCTTACACAAAGTGGTCAAATTATTATAGCTCAAAATTTTAAGCCATTCCAAATGTATGCAATAATAGCTGTAATGTACTTTATATTAATAACATTACTAACTGTTGTTTCAAAGTATGTAGAAAGGAAGTTGAGTTATGGTAATAGAAGCTAGAAATCTTAGAAAACATTATGGAAAATTAGAAGTTCTTAAGGATATTTCTGTGGATGTAAAAGAGGGCGAAGTTGTTTGTATCATAGGACCATCTGGGTCAGGTAAGAGTACGTTTTTAAGATGTTTAAATGCTTTAGAAATAATTGATGGTGGATCAATAAATATATTAGGTCAAAATATATCAGATCCTAAGTGTAATATAAATAAAGCTAGAGAAAATATAGGAATGGTGTTTCAATCATTTAACTTATTTCCCCATTTAACAGTAATGGAGAATATAACACTTGCGCCTATGGATTTGAAAAAAATGTCTAAAAAACAATCAGAAGAAATGGCACTTTCTCTTTTAAAAAAGGTAGGGATAGATCACAAACAAAATGAATATCCTAATATGTTATCTGGTGGACAAAAACAAAGGGTTGCAATAGCAAGAGCACTTGCTATGAATCCTAAAATAATGTTATTTGATGAACCTACTTCAGCATTAGATCCTGAAATGGTAGGAGAAGTATTAAAAGTAATGAAAGATTTAGCAAAGGAAGGAATGACAATGGTAGTTGTTACTCATGAAATGGGATTTGCTAAAGAAGTTGCTGATAGAGTTATATTTATGGATCAAGGATATATCATGGAGGAAGGAACTCCAAAAGAAGTTTTTGAATCACCAAAAAATGATAGATGTAAAGAATTTTTAAATAAAGTTATAGGTTAAATATAATAGGGTTAATTGTTTGAGAGAAGGGGCTGTATCAAAATAAATTTGATACTATCCGATAAAAAAAGAGAATTCAAAATTGAATTCTCTTTTTTAGCGCATAATATTAATATGAAAAAAAACAATATTATACCTATTCATCA